>JAGWAL010000019.1 GCA_021296415.1 Acidimicrobiia bacterium
GAGTGGAGGTGAGCGGACTCGAACCGCCGACCTCTTCGTTGCGAACGAAGCGCTCTAGCCAGCTGAGCTACACCCCCGTGCGGGACACTCATCGTACCGCCGCAGGTTGCCGCTGCTTCGGTTGGTTGCCGCCGGCGCCCCTGCGCTTAACCTGCTGCGGGTGCGGCGCATTTCCGATCTGTCCTGGAACGTTCTCGGCTACGGGCTCTGGGCTGTCGGCTGCCTGCTGTTCGCGGTGGCTGCCGTGCGTGACGGCGACGTGGTCTCGACGCTTGCCGGCCTGCTGTTCCTGATCGGTGTCCTGGTCGTCATCGGGCCGATGATCCGGGCATCACGCAACAACTGAATCGGGAGAGGCGCGCCGAACAGGTCCGCAACCGCCCGCTCGCGGATACAGCCCGGAGCGCGGCGTCAGTGGCGGCCGCGTCCACTGCCGATGAAGGCGACCGCCGCTTCGTCCGCCGGGGAGGACACGTCCGCCTTGTGGGCGGCGGCGGTTCTTGCCGACACGATGTCGGTGACTTTGGCTTGACGCTCCAGGACGCGGCGCTGGCGGTGACAGAGAGCGATGACGTAGGCGACGAGTAGGACGTCGATCGCGACGTGGACGGCGATCATGGCGCCGCCGGCGGTGATGGCCGAGACGAACGTGACGAGGGCCAGCGAGCCGAGGCCGATCAGGATGTTCCGGCGACGCCGGCGGCCCCTCTCCCGCTGCAGGCGGGCCACACCCTCACGGTCCGCGCCGAGGCCGGGGGCGATCAGTGTCGGTCGTTGCGGTGGCGCAAGCTGCTTGACCCCGGTGAGGGAAATGACTTTGCTCGTGCCTTGCCAAGAGGGCACCGAAGAACTCGTCGCTTGAGGACTGTACCTACGTTCGTTTTGATACTGGGAAAGGCGCCGTAACCACCTTGGCGCGAGTACGGCCAACCACAACGCGGCGAGGATGAGAACTGTCACAAGAGTAGGCAACGGATTTCCTACTACAAGTATGTCATTTCGTCGGGTCGAAGTTGTGGATATCTTGTGACTCGCTTGCTGGATCCCGGGTACGACGGGTCAGCGAGGTCTTTGCGAGGATCTCGGCCCGGATCTCGATTGCCGGCGAGCGCCAAACAACCTAGCGCGCGACGCTCACAGGTTTCGTGGATTTCCGGGCACAAATCGGATCAATGATGCGACCGAAATGTGGACTTCATGGGGATTCTCTGCGTGTTCAAGAACGGGCTCCGGCGGCACTCGAATTCCGGCTCGCGAAGCAGGATTCCGGGAGCTAGCCGGCTCCGTCGCGGCGGTACGTGCCGGAGCGTCCGCCGGTCTTCTCCCACAGGCAGACATCGCTGATGACCATGGAGCGATCCAACGACTTGCACATGTCGTAAATTGTCAGCGCGGCCACGGTGCAGGCCGTCATGGCCTCCATCTCGACGCCGGTGCGATCCAGGGTCTCGACCTCGGCTTCCACGTCGATGTGACCGTCCTCGATGCTGAAGTTGACCAGCACCGATCCCACCAGGAGGGGATGGCAGAGCGGGATCAGGTCGGGCGTTCGCTTGGCGGCCTGGATGCCGGCGACACGGGCGACCGCCAGGACATCGCCCTTGCCGATGGCGCCGCGGGCGACGGCCGAGGCCGTCTCGGACGTCATGTTGACCCGGGCCCGGGCGATGGCACGTCGATGCGTGGGCTCCTTGGCGGAGACGTCCACCATGCGTGCCCGGCCGAGGGGGTCGAGGTGCGTGAATCCCAGATCACTCACCGCGCCAAGCCTTCCGGTGACACTCAGCCGCCGATCTGGGACATGGAGCGCTTCGGCCGCACGAAATGCACCTTGCCGATGCTGTGGCCGGCCCACTTGTCCCGGACGGCCCCCCGCACGATCTCGGCCAGGTCGTCGTCGGTGGCGCCGCTGCGCAGCGGGGTCCGCAGGTCGTACTCCTCCAACCCGAAGAGGCAGTTGCGGAACTGCCCGTCTGCGGTGAGGCGGATCCGATCGCAGGACCCGCAGAACGATTGGGTCACGCTGGCGACCACGCCGAAGAACCCCTTGCCGTCGAGATAGCGGAATCGGCTCGCCGGCTCGCTGCCCCGCCGGTGGGCCTCGAACGGGAAGACCTCGCCGATGCGCCGGGTGATCTCGTCGAGGCCCACCACGGCGCCGGCGCGCCACCCTTCCTCCGCGTCGAGGGGCATGTACTCGATGAACCGCACCTCGACACCCTTGTCGCGCCCGAACGCCGCGAAGTCGAGGAGTTCGTCGTCGTTCACGCCCCGCATGACGACGACGTTGACCTTCACCGGATCCAGGCCCGCGGCGAGTGCGGCATCCACGCCGTCGAGCACGCGATCCAGGTCGTCGCGGAGCGTGATCTCGCGGAACCTGCCGGCCTGCAGCGAGTCGAGGGAGATGTTGATCCGCCGCAACCCGGCGTCGGCCAGATCAGCGGCCAGCAGGCCGAGCGTGATGCCGTTGGTCGTCAGAGCGAGGTCGGTGCCCAGGGGCGTCAGCATCCTCACGAGGTCGGCCAGGCGGGCCCGGACGGTGGGCTCGCCGCCGGTGAGGCGGATGCTTCCCACGCCGAAGCGCTCGACGAGCAGGCGGGCGACGCACGTGATCTCCTCGAACGTCAACAACTCCGAACGGGGCAACCAGTCGAGGCCCTCGGGCGGCATGCAATACGTGCACCGGAAGTTGCAGCGATCGGTGACGGAGATGCGCAGGTCGCGGTGCACCCGACCGAAGGTGTCGACGAGTTGCTCCGCCATCACCTCAGACTACCGGGCCGGCGGGCTGTGGTGCCCTTCGCCCCCGATCCCGGGGAACCACCGGGAGGCAGGCGCCCGGCGGCGCCGGACCGCGAGCGGTCAGCCCTCGTGCAGGCGGATGAGCTCCACGGCGTCGCCCTCGGCGGCTCCATGGCCGTCCGGGAGAACCGCCAGCCCGTTTGCCGCGGCGAGGGACGAGAGCTGGTGCGACCCCTGCCCACCCGCCGACCGCACCTCGTAGCGGCCCTCGCGGTAACCCCACACCACGCGGGCGAAGTGGATCTTGCCGTCGGGCCGGCGGCGCAGCGGTGCGGAGGCGGTCGCACGCACGAGAGGGCGATGGAGCTGCGTGTGCCCCATCATCCGGCGCAGCGCCGGGCGCGCCAGCAACTCGAACGACACCATGGAGCTGACCGTGTTCCCCGGCAGCCCGAACACGGGTGTCTCGCGCACCATGCCGAACGCGAACGGCTTGGCCGGCTTGATGGCCACCTGCATCCAGGACATGTCCCCCATCTCGTCCAGCACGACCTTGACGCAGTCGTAGTCGCCCATGCTGACGCCGCCGCTCGTGAGGACGGCATCGCACGTGTCGACGCCCCGGCCGATTGTGGCTCTGATGGTGTCGGGGTCATCACGCACCATGCCGAGGTCGACACCCTCCAGGCCGGCCTGGCGCACCAGGCTGAGCAGCGAATAGCGGTTGGAGTCCCGCACCTGGCCGAGCGACAGCGGCTGGGAACCGTCCACCAACTCGTCGCCGGTGGACATCACCCCGACTCGGGGCCGGCGGACGACGTCCACCGCGTGGATGCCCAGCCCGGCCAGGACACCCAGGTGAGCCGGCTGCAGCACCTCTCCCGGCTCGAAGACCACCTTCCCGACCTCGAGATCCTCGCCGGCGTTGCGCACGTGATTGCCCGCCGGCACGCTGACCTCGGCGACGACACGTCCGCCGCCGTCGAGCGCCCGGGTCCGCTCGACCATGATGACGGCGTCGGCGCCCGGTGGGATGGGAGCACCCGTCATGATGCGGATCGCCTGGCCGGCGCCGACGCTCACCGCCGGCACCGCCCCCGCGGCGAGCGTGTCCACGACATCGAGCGTGACCGGCGCCGCCGCCGTGTCGGCCGATCGCACCGCGTAGCCGTCCATGGCCGTGTTGTCGAAGGCCGGAACCGCTTCGGCGGCCGCGACCGCGCCCGCGGTGACGTGGCCGAGCGCCTCGACCAGCGGCAGCGTGACCGTGGGCAGTGGGGCGCAGTGGTCGATGACGACCTGCTGCGCCTCGGCGAGGGGGATCACGAAGTCGTGAACGACCGGCGATGGAAGATGTTGGGGAGCCTCGCCTCCTCGCCCTTGACGAGGCGCAGGATGTTGCGCCAGTGGAGGCAGACGATCACCAGGGCCACAGCCGCCAGCAGCACCGGCTCCCACCATCGCACCGAGCCGAAGGCCACCTGGATCCCGACGCCGACGGGGATGAGCGGCACGGCCACGAGTGAGCCCACCGACGGGCGACCGGACCACTTGGTGACGATGAGGAACAGCACGATTGCACCGAGCGTGGCGAACGACCACATCACCAACGACGCTCCGCCGTACGTGGCAACGCCCTTTCCGCCGCGCAGGCGACGCGTGAGAGGAGCGATGTGACCGAGCACCGCGGCGATCGCGCAGCCCACTGCGACCGGTCGACCGGCCAGCAGCAACGCCACCAGCGTCGGAGCCACACCCTTCAACAGGTCGCCGATGAGGACCATGGCCCCGGCCCCCCGCCCGGCCACCCGATACATGTTGGTGGCACCCGGGTTGCCCGAGCCCTCGGTCGTCGGGTCGATGCCGACGAGGCGACCGACGAGATGCGCGGTCGGGAAGGTGCCGAGCAGGTACGCCACCGGCACGAGCAGCCACCATGCACTCATGGGAGACATGTTAGAACACGACCTCCGGCCGCGTCAGGGCCGGAACCGAGCGGAAAGGCTCGTCCCCGCCGACCCGCCGCGGCCCCCGGTCGGCCGCGGCGGGCGATGTCCCCGACCGCTGCCGGACAGGTGGCGCCATCCCGCCGCAGCTATAGGGTTAGCGGCCGGTCCGCGAGTCGTGCCGGCGAAGCCTGAACGGGCGACCGGAGGCGAGGAGCCGCATGCCCACCTACGAGTATCGCTGCCGAACCTGCGATGTCCGTTTCGAGGTCCGGCAATCGTTCACCGAGGACAGCCTGACCAGTTGTCCGGCCGCCGGCTCCGAGCAGAGTCCTGCCGCCTGCGTCGCCCCGGGCGAGGGCGTGGTGTGGAAGGTCTTCAGCGCTCCGTCCATCAGCTTCAAGGGCGACGGCTTCTACAAGACCGACAGCCGCTCGGGGACCGGCCGCTCCACCAACGGGGCGAAGGAGAAGACGCCCGCCGAGGGCGCGTCGAAGTCCGACGACACCGCCAAGAAGGCGCCCGACGGCGGGGCCAAGGAATCCTCCGGCAGCGGCGAGTCGAAGGGTGACCGCGCCCCGGCAGAGGTCACCTCGTCGTGAGACCGCTCGCACCGCCGGCGCGATGACCGCCGCCCGAGGCGGCGTGCAGGTCGGCATCCTCGGCGGCAGCGGCTTCTACTCCCTGGCCGAGGATCTGCGTCCCGTCCCGGTCGACACGCCGTACGGAGCGCCGTCGGCGGTGCTGCGGATCGGCCACTTCGCGGGCCGGGACGTGGCCTTCCTGGCCCGCCACGGCGAGAATCACGAGTTCCCCGCGCACCGGGTGCCGTACCGGGCGAATCTCTGGGCGCTGCGGTCCGTCGGCGTGCGGAGTCTCCTGGCGCCGTTCTCCTGCGGCTCGCTGCAGCTGCACATCGCGCCAGGCGATTTCGTGATCTGCGACCAGATCGTCGACCGCACCCAGGGACGCCGGCAGACGTACTACGACGGGCCCCAGGTCCACCACGTGACGTTCGCCGATCCGTACTGCCCGGCGCTGCGGCGCACCGCGGTCGCGGCGGCCCGAGCCGAGGGGATCAACGCGCATGACGGCGGCACCGTGGTCGTCATCGAGGGGCCGCGCTTCTCGACCCGGGCCGAGTCGCGGTGGTTCACCGCACTCGGGGGTGACGTGGTGAACATGACGCAGGTGCCCGAGGCTCCGCTGGCCGCCGAGCTGGGCATGTGCTTCGCCGGCATCGCCCTCGTGACCGACTACGACGCCGGCACCCTCGACGGTGCAGACGCCGAGCCGGTCACCCACGAGCAGGTGCTGGCCGTCTTCCGGGACAACCTCACGCGCGTGCGGGACCTCATCGGGCGTCTCGTGGCCGATCTCCCCGCCACCCAACCCGCCTGCTGCAAGGACCGTGAAGGGCCGGTCTCCGGCTCCGTCGCCCCGTAGCGCACCCTCGACAGCACCCCGCTAGCCTCTCGTTCAGCGCCGGCCCACTTGGCGCGGCTTCCCCCCAACTCCCGTCGGCGAGAGGAAGCCCGCCATGCCCGCACTGTCCCCGCTCCGTCGGCGCGCCGATGCGCCGTCCTGGCATCGCTCGCCGCTGTACCGCTGGTTGCGCCGCCCCTTGGTCTACTGGAGCGTCGTCGCACTGCTCGTGGTCATCACCGCCATCGCTGGGGCCCGCCAGTCGGACCGCCAGCGCCAATTCGAGGCCAGCTACGGCGAACTGCGCCAGGTGCCGGTGGCCGTCACCCTCATCAGACCCGGAGAGATCCTCGACAGCCGGGCCGTGCGCTGGGAACGGCGGCCGGCCGCCGGCGTGCCACCAGGTGCGGCCACCGATCTCGCCGAGGGCGCGGTCGCCGCGGCTGCGATCTACCCGGGGGAGGTCGTACACACCGAGCGGGTGGCCGGGCGCGGCGGCGGGCTCAGCAGCCGGCTGGCACCGGGATCGGCGGCCGTCTCGATCCCGACGTCCTACGGGGTCCCGCCGGTGCAGTCCGGCGATCAGGTGACCCTGATCGCCGTGTTCGACACCTTCTCCGCGGAGCCGGCGCCCGAAGCGCGGCCCGTCGCGCGGCACGCCACCGTCGTGGAGGTCGACGAGGACACCGTGACCGTGGCGGTCCGCCAGAGCGAACTGGGAGCCACGGTGTCCGCCCTCGTCTGGGGCACCGTCGCCATCGTCGCCGTCGGCGCAGCCGCCGGCTGATGGAGCCGCCGCAAAACGCGGCGCGCCGGATGCGCCACCCGCGGTGGGCTCAGACCCAGCCGGTGTCCCGGAAGGACGTGGCGACGAGGGCCAGGACGGAGACGCCCAGCGCCGCCCGGTACCAGGCGAAGGGGCCGAAGTCGAGGCGCCGGACCAGCGCCAGCAGCAGCCCCACGGCCGCCCATCCGGCCAGCGCCGCCGCCACCGTTCCCCAGATGAACGCCGCCCGGGCGTCCGCGGGGACGCCCGACCATCCGCCCACGTCGATCAGCTTGTACACCGCGGCCCCCGCGATGATCGGCACGCTCATGAGCATGGCCAGCCGTACGGCGGCCAGCCGCGACAGACCCAGCAGCCGGCCGGCGGTGATGATCACCCCCGACCGCGACACACCCGGGACCAACGCCATCGCCTGGGCCACGCCCAGCACGACCGCGTGGCGGCCGCTCACTTCCTCCATCGGGCGCTCGCCACCGCAGCGGTCGGCCCACCACAGCAGGATCCCGAACACGACGAGCGTGCAGGCGGTCACCCAGACCCGCTCGTTGCGCTCCAGCGCAGCCCCGGCCGTCACGCCCACGACCGCTGCCGGCACCGTTGCCAGCACCAGCAGCCAGGCCCGCCTGCCCTCGGGACTGCGGCGGCGCACCACCTGCCGAGCCCCGGCCACGACGAGTCGCACGACGTCGCTCCCGAAGTAGGCCAGCACGCCCACCAGCGTTCCGGCGTGCAGCGCCACCTCGAAAGCGGTCCACAGGCCGGGGTCGCCGGCGAACGGCTCCCAGCCCGCCAGCCAGGTGACGATCTGCAGATGCCCGCTGGAGGAGATCGGCAGGAACTCGGTCAGCCCCTGGAGGATGCCGAGTATCACGGCTTCCAGAATCGACATCAGCGGTTGCCCGGTACACCGGTCAACCCGGCGGGGCGCTCACTCCCCCGAGACCGTCACGTCGGCAACCACCAGGGTGACACCGGCCGCCGTCATCGGCAGCCAGGTGAGGTCGCTGCCCACGGCCACGACGTCCAGCAGCATGCGCTGCAGGGTCGACGCCACGGTGAACTCCCGGATGGGTTCGGCCAGTTCTCCGTCGCGGATGCGCAGCCCCTCGGCACCCGTGGAGAAGTCCCCGCTGACCAGGTTGACGCCCGAGTGCAGGCCGCTCACCTCCTGCACCAGGACGCCGTCGGCTATGCCGCCGACGAGATCGGCGGCGTTGCGGTCACCCGGGGTCGGCACCAGCGCCATGGCACCCACGCCGGGGACCGAGGAGTAACCCCGCACGGCCGAGCCGGTGGAAGCCGCGCCTAAGCGACGGCCCGTGTAGCTGTTGTGCAGGAATCGCTGCAGAACGCCCGCGGTTATCAACTCGTTGCGGCGGGTGGCCAGTCCCTCGCCGTCGCAGAGGCCGGCGCCGAAGGCTGCGGGATCGGTGGGGTCGTCGGTCAGGGACAGCAGGGATGACGTCACCGGCTCGCCGAGCCGGCCGGCGAACAGCGAGCGGTTCGTCACTGCGCCCTCCCCTGACAGCGTGGCGCCGACGAGTCCCAGGAACTGCGCCGTGACCCAGGGGTCGAAGACGACGGTGGTGCGCATCGTGGCCGGCTTGCGGGCGCCGAGTAGCCGCACGGCCCGCTCGGTGGCGTCGGTGGCCGCCTGCTGAACGTCCAGAGCGTCGAGGCTGCGGCCCACGCTGAAGCCGAATCCGGTCTGGGTGTCCTTACCCTCCGCCGCGATCGAGAAGACCGAGAGGTGGCAGCCGGAGCTCCGTTCGATCGAGCGGATACCACTGGTCGTGACGACCGCTCCCAGGGACAGTGAGTCGGCGTAGTCGGCAGACTCCACACTGCTGATACGCCGGTCGCCCGCCAGCACCGCCCGCTCTAGTTCAAGGGCCAGATCGATCTTCGTCTCCGGTGCGACGGCGGCCAGTTCCGGGCACCAGAGGTCGAGGTCGGGAGCGGTCACGCCGTCGGGCACGGCGACGCCGAGGAACTCGTCCGGGCTTCCGAAGGCGGCGTTGTCGCGGGCCTCCTGCAGCGTCTCGGCCACGACCTCCTCGTCATGGCTGCCGGCGTGAGCGAAGCCCTGCCTCCGGTCGATCACCACCCTGATGCCCACACCGTCGGCAGTGGCAGAGGCGAACGACTCCACCTCGCCCTGCCAGGCGCGAACGTCGGTTTCGACCGACCGCACCGCCACGACCTCGATCTGCTCGCCGGACCGCGCCTGGGCCACCACACGCTCGCCGAGCGCGGCAAGCGTCTCGCCCGTCAGGTCGTCATCGTGCAAGGCAACGCCCCGATTCAGCGCGGCGCGGTCAGCCGGCTCAGGCAGCGGTGCCGCCCACGGTGAGGCGCTGGACCCGCAGCGTGGGTGTCCCGTCGCCCACCGGCACCCCCTGACCGTCCTTGCCGCACATGCCCGGCGACCCCATGGCGAAATCGTTGCCCAGGGCGTCGATCAGCATCAGAACGTCGGGGCCGTTGCCGATGAGGTTGCCCTCGCGGATGGGGGCGGTGAGGCGCCCGTCCTCGATGAGGTAGGCCTCGGTCATGCCGAACACGAAATCGCCGGTGGCGGTGTTCACCTGGCCCCCACCGAGGTGCGCCACGTAGACCCCGTGCGGGGTGTCGGCGACGATGTCGCCGGGGTCGCTGTCGCCGTTGCCGATGTAGGTGTTGGTCATGCGCACCATCGGCAGGTGCTGGTAGCTCTGGCGGCGCCCGTTGCCCGACGAAGCGTCCCGCCCCTCGCGGTCGGCTCGCAGCCGGTCCCACATGTAGTCCTCGAGCACGCCGTCGGCGATCAGCACGTTGCGCTGCGCCGGGCGGCCCTCGTCGTCGATGGCGTAGCAGCCCCACTCGCCGGACATCGTGCCGTCGTCGATGAGGGTGACCATGGGGTTCGCCACCTGCTCACCGATCCGCCCGGCGAAGACCGACACGTCCTTGTGGATGTGGTCGGCCTCCAACCCATGCCCGCAGGCCTCGTGGAACAGCACGCCACCTCCTCCGGGCCCGATGACGACCGGCATGGTCCCGCTGGGGGCGGGCACTGCCTCGAGCTTGCGCAGCGCCCGCCGGGCTGCGGTCCGCGCCAGGTCGGCCACATCGACGGTGTCGAAGAGTTCGAAGCCCACGGTGTGCCCGAGGGTCTCCCGGCCGTTCTGCTTGCCGGCGTCACCCGCCGCGTCCACCGACACGGAGAAGAAGGTCTTCACCTGCTCGTCTGCGGACATCAGACCGTCGCTGTTGGCCACAAGGATCCGCCGCCGGCTGTCGCCGTAGTTGCAGGCCACCTGGAAGATGGCAGACCCCTCGGCGCGGGCGGCCTCCTCGGCTGTGCACAGCAAGTCCACCTTGCGGGCCTTCGCCACGGTGTCGGGGGCAGCGGTCACGTCATTGGGCGCCGGGGCGTCCTGGCGGCTCAGCGGCCTCCCGGGCTGCTGCACGCCCCCGGCGCGGGCCGCGGCCGCGGCGACCCTTGCGGCCTCGCGCAGGCCGGCGGGCGAGAGTGCGGTCGTGTGGGCGAAGCCGACGGACGCCCCGGCGCGCACCCGGATGCCCGCACCCCTCGACCGGCCCGAGACCAGCTCCTCGATCCTGCCGTCGTCGAAACCGGCGCGGCAGGCGCGGCGGTCCTCGACGAAGACCTCGGCGAAGTCACCGCCGGTGCGCAGCGCGGCGTGCAGGGTGGCATCGAGGACTTCCGCATCCGGCATGGCGCTTGTCATCGCTGCCTCCTCCACCGCCAGGCGCCGCAACTTCATGTGGTTCGCGAGACGGGCGACAACCAGGGTACCAATCGCCGATCCCGAACCCGGATCGGCTCCAGCCGCCGGCTCGCTCGCTCGCCCGGATGGACGTGATCGCTCCCGCGGCGGCCCGTAGGGTACGGGGCCGTGACTCTCGAACCAGGCGCCCGCGGCCGCGCTGAACGCACGGTCGGCGAAGCGGACACGGGGGAGTCCGTCGGATCCAGCGACCTGCCCGTGCTGGCCACGCCGGTGGTGCTGGCGCTCTGCGAGTCCGCCACGCTGGACACGCTGGCCGGGTCGCTGCCGGAGACGTCGACCAGCGTGAGCATGCGAATCCACTTCGATCACGTGCGGCCGGTGCCCATCGGCCGGACGGTGCTCGCAAAGGCACGCCTAGAACGGGTCGAAGGCCGGCGCCTGACCTTCAGCGTGGAGGCACGCGACGGCGACGGCGACCTCATCGGCAGCGGCCGGATCGTCCGGATCGTCGTCGACCGTGAGAGGTTCGTGCAACGCATCCCGCAGGAGCCGTAGACCCGATCGCTCCTGCCGGGTGCCCCGGTTCCCTGATTCGGGCCAAGCCCATCACCCGACCGTCGACCCGCGCGACACGTCCACGTGAAGCGTGGCCGGCCGGGTTCACCTCCCCATGGGCGCAAAACGCGCCCCCATCACTCACGAGTAACCTGGAAAACGCCCAACGACGGACCGGGCCGACGAGCAAGCCGGTCATCACAACGGCGGCGAGCCGCAGCCGCGGTCGAGCCGGACATCAACGCACTGCCGACGAGACGTCGAGGAATCAATGGACCGCAAGCGCACCTGGACCGTCTACGCGCTCCGCGCGGGCATCAGTGCCGGTCTGCTGACGTTCCTGATCGTCCAGGGACCAAACCTCGACGCATCCAAGCTGCTCCCGGACTGGAACCGCTGGACGCCCTTCTGGCTCTTCGGGGCCTTCGCCCTCACCGGGCTGTCGCTCGTCCTGGCCGCGGTCCGCTGGCGGCAGGTCACCGAGGCGCTGCATCTCGACGTCCCCATGCGCGCCGTCCTCTCGCACTTCATCGCCGGGCAGTTCGTGTCGAACATGATGCCGACCACTATCGGCGGGGACGTCCTGCGGGTGACGCGGGTCGCCGCCGACACGGGGAACCGTCCGGGGGCGTTCGCCTCGGTGATCTTCGAGCGACTCTCGGGATGGCTGGTCCTGCCACTGTTCACGTTCATCGGTCTGGCAATCAACCCGCCCCTGGCCCGGCTGGGAGCCTCGTCCGCCACCGCCATCGGGCTGGCAGGCATCACCCTGGGCGCCTTCGTCGGGCTGCTCTACATCGTGGGGCACCCGGCCACCGGCCGCTGGCTGGAAGGTCGTGCAGGAATCGGGCGCTACCTCAACGCCATGCACCTCGCCGTGGACGCGCTCAAGGCGCAACCGCGGGCAGCGGTCCGGTTGGTGGCGGCCTCGTTCGCCTACCAGCTGTCGGTCCTGCTGGCGGTCGGCTGCGCCGTCGAGGCCATCGGCATCGACGAGGTGGGCTTCACCGCCCTGCTGGCGTTCTTCCCCGCGGTGCTGATGCTGCAGGTCCTGCCGCTCGGCATCGGCGGCCTCGGTGTGCGCGAGGCCTCGCTCGTGTTCTTCCTGGGCTCCATCGGGGTGGCGGAGGAACAGGCCTTCTCCCTCGGACTCCTCATCGGCCTGCTGATCCTCATCTGCAGCCTCCCGGGGCTCCCCGCAGTGCTGCTCGGCAACCGCTTGTTCGGCAAACGCCGCGCCGCCGCAAACGCGCCGGCGGCCGACGAACGCGCCGAGGTCCTCGTCTGAGGGCGACCATGACCACGGAACTCGCTCGGCCGGACCGTCGAATCGGGCGCGGCGCCCGGGCAGGCACGGCGCTGTCGTCGGGCGCCGAATCGCTACGGCGCAGCGTCGCCGATCAGGTGGACCGCGAGCGCGCGACCCGCCAGGACCTGGGGATCCGCTGGTGGCGCGAGATCCTGCTGATCGCGCTGTTCTACTTCGGTTACAACCTCGTCCGTAACATGTTCGGGTCGGCCGCGGTGGGGCCGAGCCTGGCGCTGAACAACGCCGAGCTCGTCATCGAGCTGGAGCGGTCGCTGGGTCTCTACATCGAATCCACCGTGCAGGGCTGGTTCCTGGGATGGGATGCCTTCATCTCCGTGTGGAACGTGTTCTACGGCCTGCTGCACTTCACGGTCACGTTCTTCACGTTGATGTGGCTCTACCTCAAGTTCCCCGACGCCTACCAGCGCTGGCGGACCACGGGCCTGCTCTGCACCGGGCTGGGGCTGGTCGGCTTCGCCCTGTTCCCGCTCATGCCGCCCCGCCTGCTCGGCGACTGCGGTGCGTTCGGCGCCTGCCTCGCCGACGCCGGGTTCGTCGACACGATGGTGCATTACGAGGGGTTGTGGTCGTTCGACTCGGGCACTTTCCAGAAGCTCTCCAACCAGTACGCGGCGATGCCGAGCATCCACTTCGCCTGGGCCTTCTGGTGCTTCCTGGCGCTCCGGGGCCGGATCCGCAGCAACTGGGGCCGTGTCTGCTTGTATCTCTATCCCCTGCTGACCCTGTTCGCCGTCGTGGTCACCGCCAACCACTACTGGATCGACGCCGCCGCAGGGATCGTGTGCGTCCTGGTTGCACTGGCCTGGGCGACACCGCTGGTTCGTCTGGCGCAGCAGCAGCGCCGGCGGGCTCTGCAGGCCCGGGCGGAGCCGGAAACCGATCCGACCGTCCCGGCGACCGGCTAGCGGCAAGCGGCAAGCACTAAGGTATCCACAGTTTGTCCCCGGCCGGCGATCCCATCGAGGCTCCACAATGCTCCTGAATCGGGTCCTGACACCCGCGATCCTGCGATCGATGAGCTACGAGGAACTCGACGCGCTCGCCGAGGAGATCCGCGCCTTCATCGTGGACGCCGTCAAGACGCACGGCGGCCACCTGGGCTCGAACCTCGGCGCCGTCGAACTCACGCTCGCCCTGCACCGTGTCTTCAACTCACCCACGGACGCGATCATCTGGGACACCGGGCATCAGGCGTACGTGCACAAGATCGTGACCGGCCGGTCGCACATGTTCGAGGAGCTGCGCAAACCGGGAGGCCTGTCGGGATACCCCTCGCGAGAGGAGTCCGAGCACGACTGGGTCGAGAACAGCCACGCCTCCACCTCGCTGAGCTATGCCCACGGGCTGGCGCTCGCCTACCAGTCGGCCGAGCAGCGCGGCGGCGCCCGGCGCCGCGTGGTTGCGGTGATCGGCGACGGCTCGATGACGGGGGGAATGGCGTTCGAGGGCCTCAACAACCTCGGACACTCCAACCTGGACGTCGTCATCATCTTCAACGACAACGGACGCTCCTACGCGCCCACCGTGTCGCGGCTCAGCGAACGCCTCGCCCGCCTGGCGGTGAACCCGGCATTCGTCCAGCACCAGGAACGGCTCGAGCGGATCCTGGGAGACCTGCCCCTCGTCGGCGAGCACATGGACCGGGTCGTCGACGCGGTGAAGGCCGGCGTGCGCGAACTGTCGGAGTCGCCCTCGTTCTTCTCCGACCTCGGCGTGCGCTACACCGGACCGTTCGACGGCCACGACATCCGCAACCTCGAGCGCAGCCTGCGCCATGCAGCGGAGCTGAGTGGCCCGGTCGTCGTGCACGTCCTCACCGACAAGGGTCGGGGCTACGCGCCCGCCGAGCGCGACCCCATCAAGCGCATGCACGACACGTCGCAGACCAAGCACGGCAGCTACACCCAGGCCTTCGCCGACGCCATAGTCAAGGAGGCCGAGAACCGGCCGGAGTTGGTGGCGATCACCGCCGCCATGCCCGACTCCACGGGCCTGCTGGCCTTCAAGGAGCGCTTCCCCGATCGGTTCGTGGACGTGGGCATCGCCGAGCAGCACGCCGTCACGTCGGCCGCCGGCATGGCGATGGGAGGCCTGCGGCCCGTCGTCGCCATCTACTCGACGTTCCTGACCCGGGCGCTCGACCAGGTGAACCTCGACGTGGGGCTGCATCGCCAGCCGGTCGTCTTCTGCCTGGATCGCGCAGGGATCACCGGCGACGACGGCCCCTCGCACCACGGGATCCTCGACATGGCCCTGCTCACGAAGGTTCCGGGAATGTGCGTGATGGCGCCATCCTCGTACCAGGAGCTGGAGGTGATGCTGGCGCAGGCGTTGGAGACGACCGACGGTCCCGTCGCCATCCGCTGGCCGAAGACCGCGGCGCGACACGTTCCCGAGGAGGAGGTCGGTCACGGACTGGCCGGCCGGAAGATCCGCAGCGGCGAGACCGTCTGCCTGCTGTCCGTCGGGAAGATGCTGGACGCCGCCGAGGAGGCCGCGGACCTACTGGAGAGCCAGGGCGTGTCGACCTCGGTCTGGGACGTGCGCGTCGTGGCGCCTCTGGACGAGGCGATGCTGAGCGATGCCCGCACCCACTCCCTCGTCGTCACCATCGAGGACGGGATCCGCGAGGGCGGCGCAGGGGCAGGCATCGCCACAGCCCTCAGCGAGATGGACGGCGCGGGAGGGGTCCCGGCGATCCGGATCCTGGGGATCCCGACTTCGTACCTCCCGCACGGCAAGCCGGATCAGATCCTTGCCGCCTGCGGCCTCGACGCCGCGGGCATTGCGGCGACGGCGCGGGAAACCCTCGGCTGACTCGGTACCCGCGGCGGCGGGCGGAGGTCGGGGAACCTACTGGTAGAAGGGGTTCTCCCCGGCGGCGTGGTCGGTCACGTCAACGACGTCGAGGATCTCCGGAACGTGCTGGCTGATGATCGCGGCGACGCCCTGGTGCAGGGTGGCGGCGCTCATGGTGCATCCCTGGCAGCCCCCGCCCATCAGCAGGTACGCCTTGCTGTCCTCCACCCGGACGAGTTCCACGTACCCGCCGTGAGCGGCCAGGGACGGATTGACGTGGTTGTTCAGCAGGCTCTGGAGGCGCTCGGTGACCGAGTCCGACTCCGACAGGTCGATGCGGTCAGCCATGTCGGGCCGGTTGGGATTGCGGATCACCAAGCCCCCCTGCAACGGGTTGCTCGGCACGTCCAGGGTTGCGCCGGTGAGGTTCTCGACGGAGTCCTCGGGGATGATGACGGTGAGGCCGGCCACCTCGTAGGCCGCGTCGCCGCTGCCGACCCGCTCGATCTCGTGCAGCGACAGGTCGTAGCTGAACTCGAAGGTCATGCTCGGCGACATCTCCGTGCCCGAGACGCCGACCCGCAGTCCCAGTCCGGTGCCGTCGGGCTCGTCGGCGAGCGCGCCGAGCACGACCTCGGCGGCTTCGTCGGTCACCTGCAGGATGGGCAATATGGCGGGGGCGGTTGCCGTGGAGGCGGCGGCCGGATCACTGTTCACACGGGCAGGATATAGGCTTTCGCTCGCTTGACCCGCCCCTGAACCGGCGCGGCAGGCAAGAACAGCATGTCGACCGCGGAGAACGAGGGAGCCCGGCGTGAGCGAGTCCCCGGTCACCATGAGCCTCGTCGACGGCGTCGCCCTCGTCCGGATCGACGACGGCAAGGTCAACGCGCTGACCCCCGCCCTGCTCGACGCCCTGTCGCACGCCCTGGACGCCGCGGAGGCCGGCGCCGGAGCCGTGGTGCTCGCGGGGCGGCCGGGCGTGTTCTGCGCCGGGTTGGACCTCAACGTGATGCGCGCCGGCGGGCGGGAGGCCATGGAGCTGCTGCACAAGGGCACCGAGATCTTCCTGCGGCTGGCCGAGTTCCCGCGCCCGGTGGTGACGTCCTGCACCGGACACGCCCTGGCCGCCGGGGCCGTGCTGCTGCTCTGCTCCGATGTCCGCGTCTGCTCGGCAGGCGACTTCAAGATCGGCCTCAACGAGGTGGCCATCGGCATGGCCCTCCCGGAGCTGGTGGTGGAGCTGGCGCGAGCGCGGCTGTCGCCCCGCCACTTCACCGTCGCCTGCAACACGGCGCAGGTCTACTCGCCGGCCGAGGCCGTCGACGTCGGGTTCCTGGATCGGGCCGGCTCGGCGGACGCCACCGGCGACGCCCTGCAGATGGCGGCCGAACTTGCCCAGCGCCTCGACGCCGAGGCGTTCGCCAAGACCCGTCGGATCACCTGCCAGGGCCTCGCCGACCCCAGCATGCGCAACGCGACCGCCCTGATGGGGGTCCGGCAGGCGGGACCCGCCACCGCCTAGGCGGCCGGGCGTCGCCACCGGCGGCGGCCCGCCGACCTCCCGTCGTGCAGGCCCCGACCGGCCGGGCGGTCAACGCCCGTCGGCGAGCCTCAGCGCAGATGCCGACCGCAGATCGGCCAGGGTTGCCAACCCCTGCGGGCGTAGAGGAGCCGGGCGCGCGCATCCTGTACCTCCGGCGCGGCCCAGTGCGGGCGCCCGGTACCGCCGACCGACTCCCAGGTCGCCTGGTCGAACTGGTAGGCGCCGTAGTAGCCGTTGCCCGTATTGACGAGGTAGTTGTTCGTCGACTCGCAGCCGCGCAGCGCCGCCCACTGCGCCGGCGCGGGATCGGATCGCCCGCGGCGCGCGAATTCGCGGTCCGCCTCGCCGTGTATGTCGGCGACGAACGCCACCCAGCGGGCCTCCACAAGTCGCTCCTCCAGCAGCGGGATGTCGCGTTGCGCCAGCTGGATGTCGCGATGCACCACGTCGATGCGGTCGACGACGAACACCAGACGGTTGCTCGCCGCCTCGAGCAGCCTCTCGTAGTCGTCGTACGCACCGGTGATGGCGCCCGCCGGCGCCTCGAGCAGGGTCCGTAGGTACAGCGCGTCGATGAGGTGCTCCAGAGCCAGCAGCTCCGCGCTCAGCGCACCGAAGCGACCGGTCACGTACGACGCCACGAGATAGTCCGCGGCGCGATTGCGGGACTCGATCACGTGACTGATCAGCGCCTGCTCCTGGCCCACCAGATCAGCGGCCTCGGCGACCAGCGCATCGAACTCCGCCGCGCGATCCGCCAGCCTCCGCTTGGCCGCCTCCAGGTTCTCCTCCGCCCAGGCGAGCTCCTCCCGGGCCAGCCGGTGGTTGGTGTACGGGGGGTCCTCGTCGCTGCCGAGCTCGCGCGCGGTCGCTCCGGGAGCGGTGGCGGCCAGACACACGACCACCACGAGCGCGAGGAGGTAGCCCCGCCTCCGCGGACGAAGCGAGGTGTTGTTCGTGCCCATCAGTGCAGTTTCCCTACCGCGTAACGCTCACGAACACCAAATCCGCCCGTGCCACGGGGACGCCGTTCCCACTGTTGCGCCCGCCGGAGGGCGTATGGCATACCGTCTCCGGTGATGTGTCCCGCAACAGCCGCGTCCTCCGGCTACGACGCCGTCGTCGTCGTCTCCTTCGGCGGCCCCGAAGCACCCGAGGACGTGCTGCCGTTCCTCCGCAACGTGACCCGCGGGCGCGACGTGCCGGCGCGCCGGCTGGAGGAAGTGGCCGAGCACTACCTGGCCCGCGACGGCCGCAGCCCCATCAACGAACAGAACCGCCGGCTGGTTGGCGCATTGCGGGCAGCACTGGCGAGCGGCGGCCTCGACCTGCCCGTCTACTGGGGAAACCGCAACTGGCATCCGCTGCTGGCCGACACCGTGGCGGCGATGCGCGCCGACGGCGTGCGCCGGGCGCTGGCTTTCGTGACGTCGGCCTTCGGCTCGTACTCGGGCTGCCGCCAGTACCGCGAGGACATCGCCGCGGCGGTCGCGGGCTGTCCGGGGGCGCCGGAGATCCACAAGCTGCGGCTCTTCTACAACCATCCGGGCTTCATCAAGCCGATGGCCGAGGGGGTGCGGACGGCGCTCGGGCGTCTGGCCGACGCCGGGGCGAACGGCCCGGCCCGGCTGGTGTTCTCGGCCCACAGCATTCCGGTGACCATGGCCACCGGCGCTCCCTACGAGCGCCAACTGCGCGAGGCGGCCGGGTTGATAGCCGGGAGGGTGCCGCAGGGCGGGCGGCCGGGCGACGCCGGCGGCTGGGACGTGGCATACCAGAGCCGCAGCGGTCCACCGCAGGTCCCGTGGCTGGAGCCCGACGTGGTGGACCACCTTCGGTCTCTGCACGAGGATGGCGTCGGCGACGTGGCGCTGATCCCCCTGGGTTTCGTGTCGGACCACATGGAGGTGATCCACGACCTCGATGACGAGGCCGCCGGAGCCGCCCGCGCCATGGGCATGCACCTCGTGCGCACGCCGACCGTGGGCACCCACCCGGCCTTCGTGGAGATGATCGTGGCACTGATCCGCGAGCGCCTCGATCCGCGCACAGCGCGCGGGGCCCTGGGCGCCTCCGGCGCCTGGCCCGATCTCTGCGCCTCGACCTGCTGCCCCCCAGGTCAGTAGGCCTCGGGGTACGGCCCGGAACAGCTGCGCCGCGAGCTAGACGTTGAAGCGGATCTCCAGGACGTCGCCGTCCTGCACCACGTAGGAGCGGCCCTCGGCGCGCAGCCGGCCGGCGGCGCGGGCGGCCGACCAGGAGCCGATCTCGAGGAGTTCGTCCCACTGGATGGTCTCTGCCCGGATGAACCCCCGCTGGAAGTCGGTGTGGATCAGCCCGGCGCAAACGTCGGCCGTGCTGCCGGCCGGGAACGGCCACGCCCGTGTCTCCTTCGGGGCGGTCGTGAAGAAGGTCTGCAGGCCCAGCCGGCGATACGAAGCGGCCACGACACGCGCCAACGCGCCCTCGCCGAGTTGGAGGCTCTCGGCCATCTCGGCGCGCTCGGCCTCCGGCAGCTCCGCGACCTCGGCTTCGAGTTGGGCGCACACCGCCAGCGTCTCCGCCCCGCCCAACTCCGACGCCACGGCACCCAGGGTGTCCTCGACGTCGGCGGCAACGGCCTCCTCGCCGGTGTTGACGACCGCCACGATGGGCTTGTTCGTCAGCAGGACGCACGGAGCCAGGAGTCGCCGCTCGTCGTCGGGCAGATCGCTCCGCCACAGCGGCGTGCCCGCGGCCAGAACGGCGGCGGCCCGCTCCATACGGGCCACGTCGGGGCCGATGGTTGCGTCGCCCTTGGCCTGCCGGCGCTTCTTGTCGATCTGGCGCTCCAGACTCTCGAGATCGGCCAGGCTGAGCTCCAACTCCAGGGTGTAGAGGGACTCCACCGGGTCGCAGATTCCCTCGACCTCCTCGCTGCGGAACGCGCGCAGGACCAGCACGAGGGCGTCCAACTCGCGGATTCCTCCGAGGAAGCGATTGCCGAGACCCTCACCGGCGGCGGCGCCGGCGGCCAGCCCGCCGATGTCGGTGAACTGGACGGCCGCAGGAGTCGTGGTGGCCGACGCGCTCATCCGGGAGATCCGCTGCAGGCGCTCATCGGCCACCTTGGCCTCTCCCAGATGCGTGCCCGTTGTGGCGAAGGCGTAGCCGGCCACCGGTGAATTGCCCCCGGTCAGCGCGTTGAAGAGCGACGACTTCCCGGAGTTCGGCAGGCCCACGAGCCCGAATCGCTGCACAGCGGCCGCATCGTACCGGCAGGCCCGACATCCACGCCCCGCTGGCGCCGTCGATGGCTGCCCGGGGGGTGCCGGCGGCGCTCCGGCGGCCTCCGCAATGGCGCGCCTCCGCGGGCCCTCGGCACCCCGCCCCCGGTTGTCCCGGGCGGCAGGCGCGACGGGCCGTGGCCGGTAGGCTCGTTCGCCGGGAGGTAGCAATGTCCAAGCGCACGCAGCGCAGGCGGGCCAACGCCCGGCGCAAGAAGGCCAACCACGGGCGCAAGCCGAACGTCGGCCGCAACTCCTAGCCCGCGGCGGCACCGCGGCGCTCCCCGCCGCCCACACGTCTGATGCCCCCGGAGCCCGGCCCGGCGCCCCATCACGCCGAGCCCGGGCAGGCGCCGCCCCACCTCCCGGCGCTCGTCTACGACGGCGACTGCGCCTTCTGCGAACGCTGCGCCACCTGGATCGCCGTGCGTCTCCCAACCGGCACGCCGGTCCTGGCATCCCAGCAGGCCGACCTCGACGGCCTGGGGCTCAGCCCGGAACAGGCGGCCGACGCCGCCTGGTGGATCGACGCCGACGGCGGTCACCTGCGCGGCCACCGCGCCATTGCCGCGGCGCTACGAGCCTGTGGCGGAGGCTGGAGCCGGCTGGGACAGGCGCTGGTCTGGCCCGTAGTCGCACTCCTGGCGGCCGGCGTCTACGGAGTGATCGCCCGCAACCGCCACCGACTCGGCTGCAAGGACTGTCTCAAGAAAACCCGCCGCGGCGGCCCCGCCCTCTCCTAGAGCCCAACCGAGGGCAGGGGCCGGGGGCCGGGCTGTGACGACTATTCGCCCCGCGTGAAGGAGCAGAGCGGCACCCCGGACCCTGCCCGGACCACCGGGCTAGGCGGCGACGAACTCCTCGTATTCCTCCGAGGTGTCGACCTCGTGCTCGAACTGGATGACGCCGATCTCGGTGAACCGATCGCGCAGCCAGCCGTCGCCGGCGTCCAGCAGACCCAGCTTGCGGCAGTTGGGCACGATCTTCGAGAAGAGCATCTGCTGGAACGCCGACCGCTCCGGCGGCAGGTTCAGCAGCAACTCCACCATCGGCCGCACCGGCACGCCGAGCCGCTCGTACACCTCCTGGGACAGGAACCGGTCACGCATCCGCACTGCGGCCTCGAAGGCGAACTCCTGCCGCTCGCGGATCTCCGCCTGGGTGAGGTGGCTGTAGTACTCCTGCAGGCTCAGCACACCGAAGGCCACGTGGCGGGCCTCGTCGGCCATGACGTAGCGCAGCAACTGCTTCAGCAGGGGCTCCTCGGTGCCGGCGTGCATGAACCCGAAGGCGGCCAGGGCCAAGCCTTCCACCATGATCTGCATGCCCAGGTAAGTCATGTCCCAGCGGCTGTCAGCGATGATGTCGTCCAGCAGCAGCCGCAGGTGCGGGTTGATGGGGTACTCGCTGTTCAGCTTGGTCCGCAGGTAGCGCCCGAAGACCTCCACGTGGCGAGCCTCGTCCACGACCTGGGTGGCGGCGTAGTACTTGGCGTCGATCCATG
>JAGWAL010000062.1 GCA_021296415.1 Acidimicrobiia bacterium
TGGCACCGAGCCTGCGGTGGGCGTCCGCGCAGATCCATCGCAACGAGTTCCGGGAGGGCAACGGCACCGCGCCGCGCCGCAGCGCTGCGCCCGCTTCCGGCGGCCAGCCCGCACCGGCGCCCGCCCGTTCCAGCGGGCCTTCCTACGGCGACGAGGAACCGTTCTGAACCACGCCCGACCGCGGCGCGCCTGACGTCCGGGAGAAGGCCGGCCTGATCGCGCCGTGCGGCGGCGCGGCCCGAGCGGCCGGCGCGCCGCCCAGTGTCCGGGGCCCAGTGTTCGGGGCGCCGTATCCGGTTGCTTCGATTCGTGCCGCCCCGGCCTCCCCGGCTAATCACCCCTGTTGACCCCTCGGGGTTGTGTCACACCCCCTCGACAAGATTGAAGCGGTGAGCATGAGCACCACTTCGAGCACGCTGCATCCCGGATCCGGTGCCCGCGAGGGCACGGCGGAGCCGCGCCGTGCCGGCGCGACGCCGTCGGGGGCGCGCGTGCCGCCGCACGATCTGGCAGCGGAGCAGGCGTTGCTGGGGGCGATGTTGCTGACCGCGGAGGCAATCGCCGATGCCGTGGAGCTGACGTCGGCGGCGGACT
Source organism: Acidimicrobiia bacterium (assembly GCA_021296415.1). Lineage (GTDB taxonomy): Bacteria > Actinomycetota > Acidimicrobiia > Acidimicrobiales > CATQHL01 > VXNF01. The sequence goes on from JAGWAL010000062.1 coordinate 595, forward strand.
TCTACCGGCCGGCGCACGCCCACACCTTCGACGCCATCGCCGGGCTCTACGCCGCGGGCGAGCCGGTGGACACCGTCACCGTGGCAGCGGAGTTGGAGCGGACCGGCCTGCTGGAGTCGGTCGGCGGTGCCGGCGCGCTCGTGGAGATGCAGGCGAGCACGCCGGTGGCCGGCAATGCCGCCCGCTACGCGGACATCGTGGCGAAGAACGCCACGTTGCGCCGCCTGATCGGCGCGGCGGGCGAGGTGGCCGAGTTGGCCTACAGCCGTCCCGCCGACGTGGATGCGGCGCTCGATCAGGCCGAGTCTCTCGTCTTCGCCGTCGCCGGCGGCAGCGAGGCGTCCTCGATGGAGCCGCTGTACGGCCTGCTGGACCGGGGGGTGGATCACCTCGAGCAGTTGTACGAGCACGGCCAGAGCCTCACCGGCGTGCCCAGCGGCTACACCGACCTCGACAACCTGCTGCTCGGCCTGCAGCCTTCGTCGCTGGTGGTCCTGGGGGCCCGCCCGGGTATCGGCAAGACCTCTCTGGCGCTGGGCGTATCGGCGGCGGCGGCACTGGGGTCCCGGCGCCCCGTGCTCTTCTTCTCCTTGGAGATGAGCCACCTGGAGTTGACGCAGCGGCTGCTCTGCTCGGAGGCGAGGGTCAGCACCCAGCGCGTCCGCTCGGGGCAACTGAGCGACGACGACTGGACGCTGATCAACTCCGCCGTCGGACGTCTCGCCGAGGCGCCCCTGTGGATCGACGACAACCCCAACACCTCGGTGCTGGAGATCCGCGCCAAGGCGCGCCGCAAGCACGCCGAGGTGGGGCATCTGGGACTGGTGGTCGTCGACTACCTGCAACTCATGGGCGGACGTGTCAGCGCCGAGAGCCGCCAGGTCGAGGTCAGCGAGATGAGCCGCGGCCTGAAGATCCTCGCCCGCGAACTCGACTGCCCGGTGCTCGCCCTCTCCCAGCTCTCCCGCGCGCCCGAAGCGCGCGCCGACAAGCGCCCGATGCTGGCGGACCTGCGCGAGTCGGGCGCCATCGAGCAGGACGCCGACGTGGTCATGTTCCTGTACCGCGACGAGATGTACAACTCCGACAGTCCCGACCGCGGCATCGCCGAGCTGCACGTCGCCAAGCATCGCACCGGCCCCACCGGCACCGTCAAACTCGCCTTCCTGCCCCAGTACACGCGCTTCGACAACCACGCCCAGCGCTCCGCCGTCGGAGAACTCTGACCCGTGGTCTTCCTGGGCGACGACATCCTGCGTTGGCTCGTCCTCGCCATCGGCGGCGCCATGGCCGTCGGCAACATCCTGGCGCTCACCCGCCCCCGTCCGCCGGGGCGCGCCGGAGACGATCTGCGTCGCCCGCCGCTCTTGCGGAGCCTGGTCATGATCGCCGTCGGCACGCTGGCGTCCATCTGGGCGCTGGCCAGTCTCGTGGCCGGGTAGGTTGGCCGGCCATGAGCGAGTACGTGCATCTGCAGACCGGAACGGCTCCCGGCGTGGCCACCATCCGCCTCGACCGGCCGCGTCTGAACGCCCTGAGCAACGCCGTGACGGCCGAGATCGCCGCTGTGGGCGATCGGACGTTCGCGCCGCGGTGCTGTGGGGGGGCCCGAAGATCTTCGCCGCCGGTGCGGACATCAAGGAGTTCAGGCCGGGCGACTCCGGTGCCGGCGGCGCGGGAGCACCCGTGAGCCTCACCGGGGCTCTGCGGCAGCTGGAGTGCATACCCCAGATCCTCGTGGCGGCCGTGAACGGGTACGCCCTCGGAGGCGGTTGCGAGTTGGCGATGGCGGCCGACTTCCGTGTCGCCGCGGGTGATGCCGTCTTCGGCCAGCCGGAGATCATGCTGGGCATCATTCCCGGCGCCGGGGGGACGCAGCGGTTGCCGCGGCTCGTCGGCCTCAGCCGCGCCAAGGAGATCATCTACAGCGGGCGGCGGGTGGGCGCCGAAGAGGCCCTCGCCATCGGGCTGGCCGACGCGGTGCATCCCGCGGAGGAGACCTATGAGCACGCCGTGGTCCTGGCCGAGCGGTTCGCCGCCGGCCCGGCGGCGCTCCGCCACGCCAAGACCGCCATGAACGGTGGGTTCGATCTGCCTCTCGACGACGCCCTCGCGCTGGAGACCGCGGAGTTCGTCTCGGCCTTCGCCACCGAGGATGCGCGCATCGGGGTCAAGAGCTTCGTGGAGCACGGTCCCGGCAAGGCCGCCTTCGTGGGACGTTGAGCGGGCCGGCATGCGTTCCTCCGCCGACGGTCTCCTGCCGTCGCCCATCGTCAGCGGGGCCTGGCTGCAGGGCAACATCGCCGACGTGGCCGTGGCCGACGTCCGCTGGTACCTCGACGGGCGTTCCGGCCGCGCCGCGTACGAGGCGGGCCACATCCCGGGCGCCGTGTTCCTGGATCTCGACGAAGGCCTCTCGGCGCCGGCGAGCGCAACCGGCGGGCGCCACCCCCTGCCCGATCCGCAGGTCTTCGCCGCGGCGCTCGGCGCCGCCGGCATCGCCGACGGCTGCCCGGTCGTCGCCTACGACGACGCCTCGGGCATGGTGGCGGGCCGGCTGTGGTGGATGTTGCGCGCGCTGGGCGAGCCTGTGGCGGTGCTCGACGGCGGTCTCGGGGCCTGGCCGGGACCGCTCAGCACCGAGATCCCGGAGCCGGCCCCGGCTCACTTCACGCCCCGGCCATGGCCCCGGGAGGCCTTCGCCACCATTGAGGAGGTGGACGAGTTGCGGCGTGCCGCCGGCGCCGTGGTGCTCGACGCCCGCTCGCCGGACCGCTACGTAGGTGAGCCGAACGCCCTCGATCCACGGTTCGGGCACATCCCGGGTGCGGTGAGCGCGCCGTGTGCGGCCAACCTGGCGCCCGATGGCGCCCTCCGCAGCCCCGAGGACTTACGGGAGATGTACGCCGCCGCGGGCGTTGACGGCGAGACCGAGACGGTGGCCTACTGCGGCTCGGGCGTCAGCGCCAACCTCGACCTGCTGGCGCTGGAGGTGGCGGGCCTCGGCGGGGGTCGGCTGTTCGTGGGCTCCTGGTCGGCATGGGGTGCCGCTCCGGAGCACCCCGTGGCCGTCGGCGCGGAGCCGGGCTGATGCGCCGTCCGGCCGCGCCGGCGGGGTGCCCGCCGGGCTAGGAGTCCGCGGGCCCGGCGGTCGGGATCTCGAAGCCAACCGCGGCGCCTCCCGTCGAGGATTCGCCGGCCCGGACGCGGCCGCTGTGCCGATCGACGATCTGCTTGACGATGGCGAGGCCCAGACCCGAACCCGGCTCGGACCGTGCCCCGGCCGAGCGGAAGAAGCGCTCGAAGACCAGAGGCTGATCCGCCGAGGAGATGCCCGGGCCGCTGTCGTGGACCTCCAGGCGCCCGCCGTCGGTGATGATCCGGATCGGCGTTCCTTCGGGACTGAACTTGGCGGCATTCCCCACCAGGTTGTCGACAGCGCGCTCCAGTGACCCGAGACACCCACGGATGACGCCGCCGGAGCGCGCTTCGGTGGTGACCGGGCGCCCCGTACGGCGCCGCGCCCGGTCGGCGGCGTCCTCTGCCAACTCCGCCAGGTCGATCGCAGTCCATGGCTCGTCGACCCCGCCGGTGTCTCCGGCCAGCTCGACCAGTTCTCGTACGAGTTCGCCGAGTTCGCGCAATTCGGCGTTCACGTCGCCAAAGATCCGCTCCCGTTCGGAGTCGTGCAGCGAATCCGCCCTCTGGAGCATCTCGATGTTCGCTCGGACGCTGGTGAGCGGTGTGCGCAATTCGTGGCCGGCGTCCGCTACCAGTCGCTGCTGTTGGCGGCGGGAGGTCTGCAGGGCTTCCAGCATGGCGTTGAAGCTACGAGCGAGACGTCCCACCTCGTCATCCCTGGCGACCTCGATCGTGCCTGCCAGCTCCTGGGTCTGCGCAACGTGTTCGGCGGCACTGGTCAGCCGATCGACGGGGCGCAGCACCCGGCGCGCCAGCAACCATGCCATGGCGGCTGCCGCAGCCGCCAGGATCACCCCCAGCGGGATCGTCCGCCGGAGGAGGTCGTGCAACGCCCGGTCGGTCTCGCCGAGGTCACGTGCGACTTGGACGGCGCCGGTCCCGGCCAGTGGTGCGGTCAGGACCCGGTAGCGCTGCCCGCCGAGACGGACCGTCCGGCGCACCGATTCACCACCCTCGCGGGCAAGCTGCCTGTCCAACTCGGCGACCGGCAACCGCACGTCGGTGATGGCGAAGACCGGACGCCCGTCCCTGTTGAGGATCTGGACATGGGCGTCGAAGTCGGCGAGCGCGATCATGCCGATGAACGGCCGGACGCCTCGTTCACGCGGCGAAGCCAGATCCGCCGGCCGAGGCACGACCTCGGCGACCGCGCCAGCGCGCCGCTCCAGGAACTGGTCCACCTCCTGGCGCAACTCGCGTTGCGCGAAGTAGTAGCTGACGCCCACGGCCAGCCCGACGCCCAGAATCACGACGGCGAAGGCCAGCAACCCGACACGCGCCCGCAGGCTCACCTGGGAGGCGGGCACGACGCGCCACCCGAGGATCAATCCCTGCCTGTCCCGCAGTCTCATGGCCGGCGCACCACGTAGCCCACTCCCCGGACCGTGTGCACGAGGCGTTCGGAGCCGCCAACCTCCAGCTTGCGGCGGAGGTAGCCGATGTACACGTCCAGTGACTTGGAGCCGGTCTCGAAGTCGTAACCCCAGACTCGTTCGTAGATCACGTCGCGGCTCAGCACGATCCCCGCGTTGTGCACCAGCAGTTCCAGCAGATCGAACTCGGTCTTCGTCAGGCCGATGGCCTGTCCGCCTCGGCGGACGGTGCGCCCGGCGCGGTCCACCTCGAGGTCGCCGACTCGCAGGACCTCCCGTTCGCCGCCGGTCTCCTGCTCGCCGGTCAGGCTCGTGCGGCGCAGCAGCGCTCTGATCCGGGCGAACAACTCGTCGAGCGAGAAGGGCTTGACCAGGTAGTCGTCCGCTCCGGCGTCCAGACCGTCCACGCGATCACCCACGGCGTGGCGTGCGGTCAGCATGAGCACCGGGGTGCGGTTGCCGCCGCGCCGCAGGCGCCGGCACGCCTCGAGGCCGTCCACGTACGGCATGGCCACGTCGAGCAGGACGAGATCCGCGGGCCGGGCCGCCAGCAACTCCAGCGCCTCGGCGCCGTCGCCGGCGTGGCGCACCTCGTAACCCTCGTGGTTGAGCGCCCGTCGCAGTGCGTTGGCGATGGCGGGATCGTCCTCGGCCACGAGGATGCTGGGACGGGTCATGGCTGCTGCGACCGTAGCGGGATCGGCCTGCGCCTCGGTAGAGGGCGCAGGATTCTTAGGGGTTTCTTGCCCGGACCCGCCCAAATGGGTGCGGGCGCTGCCTACCATGCGGTCGGGGGTGATTTCTCATGGTCCTCGATCGCTTCAAGGCGTGGTCGCGCCGCCGCAAGATCCTGACGCTTGGCGCCGTCGGCGTCGTTGCCGTCGTCGTGGCTGTGGTGCTGGTCTGGTTGTTGGTGTGGCGGGGCGACGCGCCGCCCCCTCCCTCGGTGCTGGAGCGAAGCCAGGCGCTGACCGCAACGACCGCAGTAGCACCCCAGCCGGCGCCGCCCACTGATCCTCCGGCCGCGCCCGAGCCGGCCGAGCCACCTGCCCCGGCGCCCGAGCCGGCCGAGCCACCTGCCCCGGCGCCCGAGCCGGCCGAGCCACCTGCCCCGGCGCCCGAGCCGGCCCCACCCGCCCCGGCGCCGGCACCCACACCGGCTGACGGTGCCGGGCCCTACCCGCCGCCGGAACCCGCGGCCAGCGAGCCGTCGCCCGCGCCCGCCCCGCCGCCGGCACCCGCGCCGCCACCCGAACCCGCGGCAGCCGAGGAGCCGCCCGTCGGTCGCGGTGTGAACCTCGACGGCGTGTGGGCGGTGGACACCACGTTGGGAAGCTTCGACGATTACACCGGTTCCTGGGCCGGGTACCGGGTCGGCGAGGAGTTGTCCGGGATCGGCACCACCGAGGCCGTCGGGCGGACCCCGGCCGTCT
>JAGWAL010000020.1:0-20187 GCA_021296415.1 Acidimicrobiia bacterium
TCGCCAGCACCACGGCGCGCTCGATAGGCAGGCCGAAGAAGGCCACGTCGCCGCTGATGGCGTTCAGCGAGCGGATCTGGATGGCATCGCCCGCCTCGACGGCCACGACCCCCAGCGACCCGTCGCCGAGGTAGTCCATCGTCGCCGGCGGAGGCGGTGACTCCTCCCCGTCGTCCGGTTCCGCGGCTTCCGGCGCGGCGGTATCGCCGCTCGGCGGCGGCGCCGGGCCAGCGTCGTCCTCCTCGGCCTCGCCGCAGGCGGCGGCCAGGAGGATCACACTCAGCAATGCTGCCAGCAGCGAGAACCCGATGCGCGCAGATTTGCGGGTCTTGAACATGTCGATGCCCTCCACTTTGAGTCACCTAGTGAGTCGACGGTCGGCCGGTTACCTTAGTTGCTCAACGCATTTAGTACGATGGCACGACGAGATGCACAACGAGATATAGCAAGAATTGTCGCGAACTTGCGCTCATCCGATAGGAATTCGCGCCTGTTCAGTTCTCTGACCGCCAGGGTGGGACGCGTGGGGCGTCGAACAGCACTGACGTGACCTCACCCCGCACCGAGCCGAACGCGTGGCGCACCCAGATGTCCGGTCCGGCCAGCGGGGAGGGCAGGTCGTCCTCGGCGAAGAAACCCACGCCGGTGCACTCCACGGGATGCGCCCGCAGCGTGCCCCCGACCGCCCGGCAGTGGTACACAAGCGAGTAGGTGGGCACCGAGGTGAATCCGTGGCGCATGCTGTCCAGGACGGCGATCAGCCGCAGCGGCTCGCAGTCGATGCCGGTCTCCTCGGCCACCTCCTTGACCGCGATCTCCGAGGAGGAGTAGCCCACGTCGGCCCAGCCCGTGGGATACAGCCAGAACCCGGAGTCCGCCCGGCGGATCAGCAGCACCCTGCCGTCGTCGTCGCTGACCACCGCGCCCACGGCCACCTTCGGCGTGACGTAGCCGGGGACGCCTCGGCCCACGGCGTCGAGCCACTCGACTATCTGGGCCGCCGGGTCATGGCAGCGACCCGCCGCCGCCCGGATGTCGGCGGCCACCGCCAGGACCTCCTCGAACCGCTCGCGCTCGTAGGGATTCTCGGTGAAGCCCAGCCCGGTGCGGGCGATTCCCGCCAGCGCCTCGCTCCAGCGGAGCAACTCCAGTTCATCGATGGGCGCCTGGTCCTCCTCCGGCCCCGAGGAGCCGGCCAAGCCCGGTGGCGGCGCGGCGTTCATCGGGGTGGGGAGGGGATCGAGGCCGCCCGGCGCACCGCGGCCGCGATCGACTCGAGGCGGTCGGCGTCGGTGATCTTGCCACCGGCGCCGTCGTGCACGTAGAACGAGTCCACGACGTGGTCGCCGAGGGTCTGCACGCGCGCCTGCTCGATGTGCAGACCCGATCCCACGAGCGCCTCGGTGATCCAGTAGAGCAGGCCCAGGCTGTCGGGCGCCGCCACCTCGATGACCGTCACCGAGGAGATCTCGTTGTCGAACTTCACGTAGGAGTCGGTCACCGGTTCGGGCGCCCGCGGGTCGCCACCGCGCGCCGCGGCGTCGGCCCACCGCGCCAGCCGCTCGGCGGGCACGAGTTCGCCGGCCAGCGCAGCGCCCACGTCGTCCAGCACCGGCAGCCAGTCCAGCCCGACTCCCTCGGGAGGTTCCACGAACACCGACAGCGCCGTCATGCCACCGACCGTGTGCACGGCGGCGGACAGGACGTTCAGACCGTTGAGGCTGATCGCGCCCGCCACCGCGCCCAGCACCGTCGGCGCACTCGGCACGACCACGAGCAACTGCCGCTCGGAGACCTCCAGCAGTTCGGTCCCGGCCCACATGGCCTCGGTGACCGCCGGTGTGGGGAAGCCGTCCGATCGGCCGTCCGGCGCGCCGCCGCGAAGGTGGTTCTCGGTGCGGCGCACCAGCCCGCGCACCAGGTCGGCCTTCCAGCGGGTCCAAACCGAGGGACCGGTGGATATCGCATCGGCCTCGGTGAGGGCCGCCAGGAGCCGCAGCATCTCGACCGTGCGCACCTGCGCCGCCACCCGCTGCACCGTGCCGAGCTCGTCAATGTCGCGCCTGATGGCCACGTCGGGCAGCAGGAGGTGGAGTTCCACGAGCCGCACAAGGGTGGCGACGTCGTCGGGTTCGAAGCCCATGCGCCGGGCGATGGCGTCCATGATTTCCATGCCGACTTCGGTGTGGTCGCCCGGGTAGCCCTTGCCGATGTCGTGCAGCAGGGACGCCACGAGCAGCAGGTCGGGGCGTCGCACGTCGACTTCGCCGCCGGCGAGCATGTCGGCCGCCTGCGCCGCCGTCTCGCAGAGGTGCCGGTCGACGGTGAAGCGGTGATAGTCGTTGCGCTGCAGGCGGCTCCGGCAGGTCTCCCACTCGGGCAGGATCTTGACGACGCCACCCGCCTGGTCGAGCGCCTCGATGATGGGGATGGCGTGCCGCCCGCAGGCCAGCAACTCCACGAACAACTCCCGGGCGCCCGCCGGCCAAGGATCGCCGAGCGGCGGCATGTCCCGGCCGAGCCGCAGCAGGGACTCGCGCTCGATGCGCGCGCCGCGACGCGCCGCAGCCGCCGCCACGCGCAACGCCCGGAGCGGATCGTCGTCCAGTTGCAACTCCGGGGCAAGGCGCACCTCGTTGCGATCCTCGTGGAAAAGCACGCCCTCCTCCAGGGTCTTGGCCGCGGTGCGCCGCCGCAGGCCGCGCGGCGCCGCCCAGTTCTCGACACGGATCCATACCTCGTCGGCGACCCAGCCGACGGTGCGGCCCGCGGCGGCCACCTCGGTCATGAAGTCCTCCACGCTGGCGTGGCCCAGCGCCGCAGCCACGTCGGACTGCACCTCCAGCGTGAGCAGGTTGCGGGGATTCCCCGTGGCGCGGTGCAACTCCACCCGCGCCGCCAGGAGGGTCTCGTAGGCCTTGCGAACCATGGAGTTCTCGGGGTCGACGAACTCGGGGCGCGCCAGAGCCACGAAACGCAGCGCCTGCACGTCGCGCACGCCGCCCGTGGATTCCTTCAGATCCGGCTGGAGCCGGAACGCAACCGCGCCGTGCTCGAACTCCCGCCAGCGGGCGTCGTCGACCAGCCGTGCCAGCCACTTTCGCGCTCGGCGCGACCACTGCTCCCGGGCGCTGATGGCGAGCCGCTCCGCCAGGGCTCGGTCGCCGGCGACGTGCCGGGCCGAGAGCAGCGCCGTGGCGGTGTCGAGATCGTCGCCGGCCAGTTGCAGCGTCTCGGTCACGGTGCGCACCGCATGGCCCAGCTTCAGGCCCTCGTTCCAGATGGGGTACCACAATCTGCCCGCCATCTCGGAGACGTCGATTCCCCGCTCGTACAGCAGCAGCAGGTCGAGGTCGCTCTCGGGACTGAGTTCGGAGCGGCCGTAACCCCCGACGGCGACCAGCGACACGCCGCGCTGAGGGCCGCCGGCGTCCGCATAGACGTCCGCCAGCCACTCGTCCACCCGCCGGCTGTAGGCGCGGCAGAAGACGGCACCCACCAGGCTGCGGTCGGCGATGATCCGCTGCCGACCGAGGCTGGGGGGACCCGCCCTGGCGGTCGTCGCCGATCCCACCGGTGCGCCGAGCGTCAACCCGCCGCGCCGGCGTCAGGAGCCGCCGCCGTGGCCACGTCGGCGAGGACGGCGTTGAGATTTCCCGAGCGCAGCCCCTCGAGATCGAGCGTCACGTAGCGGTAACCGGCGGCCTGCACGGCGGCGACGACCGCGGCGCGGTCCGCCACGACGTCGGCGAGCCGGTCCGGCGGCACCTCGATGCGGGCCAGCTCGTCGTAGTGCCGGACGCGCAACTCCTCGTAGCCGAGGCCCGCCAGCGCCTCCTCGGCCCTGCCGACGGTGCGCAGAACGGGCGCCGAGACCGGCGTTCCGTAGGGAAGGCGGGACGCCAGGCAGGGCGCTGCCGGCTTGTCCCACACCTCCAGTCCCAGCCACCGGGCGGCCGCCCGCACTGCCTCCTTGGTGAAGCCCGCCTCCACCAGGGGGAACCGGGCGCCGCGGCGGCGGGCGGCGGCGATGCCCGGCCGATGGTCGCCGAGGTCGTCGAGGTTCACTCCGAGGATCACCGTGGCCTGCTTCGCCCGGGCCATGGGCGCCAGGGCGTCCATGAGCGCGTCCTTGCAGTGGGCGCAGCGATCGGCGTCGTTGAGGCGGTAGGCGGCGCGCTGCATCTCGTCGGTCTCCACCTCGCTGTGATGCAGGCCCCAGGACCCGGCGAGGCGGCGGGCACCGTCACGTTCGTTGGCGGCCAGCGAGGGCGAGACGGCGGTGACCGCGTGCGCCCGCCGCGGCCCGACCTCGTCGTTGGCCACCCACGCCAGCAGGGACGAGTCCACGCCTCCGCTGAACGCCACCACCACCGGTGCCGCCTCGGCCAGGAGCCCGCGCAGCGCGGCGAGGCGCTCGGCCGTCACGCCCGCCGGTGGGGTGTCAGTCTCGATGTCGGTCACGATGTCCCTCGCCGGTTGCCGCGCAGCCCGGTTGCCCTGGTCCTGGCCGCCGGCCTCGCCGTGCAGGCTACAGCGGCCGCAGCCGCGAGGTCAGAGGCCCGTCCAACCCAAGTGCCCCGAGACTGGCGGATGTGGCCTCGATCAGGCCGCCGACAGGAAGCGAACAGGCATGAGACGCAGCATCGGAGCACTCACCGGCGTGCTCGCTGCCTTGGCGCTCCTGGCAGCGCTCGCAGCCTCGTGCGGTGACGACCCTGCCGATGCACCGGCTGCGACACCGGCGCCGGAACCGGCGCCGCAGAGCCCAACCCCGGCTCCCGAGCCGCCTCCCGGCCCGCCACCGGGACCGGGCGCCGACACCGGCGAGTTGCTGGTCGGCTACGTCCTGCCCTCCACCGGCTCGCTGGCGATCATCGGCGAGCCGATCCGCAACGGCATCCAGTTGGCACTGGCGGACATCAACGAGTCGGGCCACCTCGGCGTGCGGCTCCTGCCGGGCGACTCGGGCACCGACCCGGTGATCGCCAACCGGACCGTCGACGACCATCTCGCCGAGGGAGTGAGCGCCATCATCGGGGCGGCGGCGTCGGGAATCTCGCTGTCAATCATCGACAAGGTGGCCGGTGCCGGCGTCGTCCAGATGTCGCCCTCCAACACGTCCCCGTCACTGAGCGTCTACGACGACGGCGGCTGGTACTTCCGCACCATCCCCCCGGACCTGCTGCACGCAAAGGCGCTCGGCGACCTGGTGACCGACGAGGGGATCACCGCCGCCGGCATCATCCACCGCGCCGACGATTGGGGGCGCAACCTGGCCGACGAGGTGGCGGCGGCGATCCAGTAGGTGCTGAGTTCGGTGAGTAGGCCGCTGGCGAGCCGCCGGAAGCCCCGCGCGCCGCAGTCCGGCACGAGCCCGCTACGGCGAGACGCTCGAAGGTGGCGCCGCCAGCAGCACCACCAAGTCCTCCACGGGGGTAACGATCCCGGAGTAGAAGGGCCCGAACTCGGCGTAGACGGCCGATGCCCGGTCGAAGCGAAGGGTGTACACAACGTCTTTCAGGTCGTCGGGGCGGACGCCGAAGAGCGTGACGCCCCACTCGAAGTCATCGATGCCCGTCGAGCCGGTGACCACCTGCAGCACCCGGCCGGCGAACTTCCGCCCGGAGCCGCCGTGCTCGTACATCAGCTCGAGGCGATCCTCGTAGGGCAGCGTGAACCAGTTCTGCTGCTCGCCGCGGCGCTTGGACATGGGGTAGAAGCACCACGCCGGCTTACCCGGCGGCGGCAGCTGCGGGTAGAGGCGCTGCTGCTTCATCTCTTCGGGCACGCCGGCGGCATACTCGGAGATCTCGGTCAGCGACACGTATGACGCCACCGCCACCAGCCCCGCAGCCCCCAGGTCCCGCTGCAGGAGCCGCAGGTTCCAGAGGTCCTCGTCCAGAGCCATGAACGCCAAGTCGGCCTTGTGCCCCAGGATCGCCACTGAGACCACCTGCGTCCCCCGGCCCGTCGCCCGCTGCACGGCGTCCACCACGGCGTCGCCCCGCCAACCCTCACCGGGCCGGCAGAAGAGATGCAAGACACCGAGGCCGACCGAGGGCGCGAGCGGCTCCGGCGCGCGCTCGGAATCGGAGGAATCGGCCACGCTGCGAGCGTAGCCGTCGGCGTAACGCGCCCCGGGAGTCCCGGAGCCGCCGACAACCGAGGGCGGGGGTCGGGGGGCCGGGCTGCGACGCCTTGCGCCCGCGCCGAAGGAGCAGAGCGGCACCCCGGCCCCCACCCGCACAGCCGCTCGGCTCAGTCGGTGTAGATGCGGATCGTGCCGTTGCGGACGAAGCCGCCGAGTTGCAGGCGGGCGGTGCGGGCCGTGTGCACGGCCAGCGCCGACGGGGCGCTCACCGCCACGAGGGCGCAGAACCCCGCCGCCCACGCCTTCTGCACCATCTCGAAGGAGGCCCGCCCGCTGACGTACAGGCAAAGCGAGGTGGCCGGCAGCCCGCCGTCGAGGAGCAGGCGGCCCACCACCTTGTCGACGGCGTTGTGGCGCCCGATGTCCTCCCGCACCAGCAGCGGCTCGCCGGAGCGATCCGCCACGCCGGCCGCGTGGACCGCGCCCGTGGTGCCGAAGAGGTCCTGCAGGGCGGTCATGCGCCCCGGCACCGAGGCCAGCACGGCCGGCTCGAAGCGTGCCACGTCGGGCAGCGGCTCCAGCGTCCCGGCGAGGCGCTCGATGGCCTCGGTGCCGCAGATGCCGCAGGCCGAGGAGGTGATCCCCAGCCGCGGCGCCGGCGCCGGGCCCGCCCCATCGGTCTCCACCGAGACCACGTTGAACTCCGACTCGGCGGGCGGCACCTCGCCGCAGTAGCGGATGCGGCGGATCGCCGCCCCGTCCAGCCACCCCTCGGCGTGGCAGAACCCCGCGGCCAGCTCGAAATCGGCTCCCGGCGTGCGCATCGTCGTGGCCACGAGCACGTCGTCGAGGCGGATCGAGAGGGGCTCCTCCACGATGAGCGTGTCGGGCTCGCGCCGGTCGGAGCGCCCGTCCAGGCGGCGGGTGATGAACCGCTCGGTGCGGCCCCGTGCCACTAGCCGCCCCTGGCCCGGGCCGGGACGTCGGGATGGCCCTCGACGTTCTTGCGCCAGACGAGCCGGAGGCCGTGCAGCGTGAGCCAGGGCTGCACGTGCTGGACGCAGGCGGTGTGCGGCGAGATCAGTGGCGCCAGGCCGCCGGTCCCGACCACGGTCGACTCGCCGATCTCGCCCATGATGCGCCGGCACAGGCCGTCCACCTGCGCGGCGTAGCCGTAGATGGCGCCCGACTGCAGCGACTCGGCGGTGCTGCGGCCGATGACGCTGGCCGGCGGGGTCAACTCCACCGAGCGCAGCGCGGCCGCCCGCTCGAACAGCGCCTCGAGGCTGATCTCCACACCCGGCGCGATGACGCCGCCGAGGTACTCGCAGGCCCCGCTGATGACGTCGAACGTGGTGCCGGTGCCGAAGTCCACGACGATCGTGGGCCCGCCGTAGAGCGCCACCGCGCCGACCGCGTTGGCGATCCGATCGGCTCCCACCTCGCGCGGGTCGTCGTAGCGGATGGGGATCCCCGAGCGCACGCCCGGCTCGATCACCACGGGTTCGAAGTCGAAGTAGTGCGCCACCATGGCGCGCAGCGCGGCGGTGACGCGCGGCACGCCCGAGGCGACGCCGACGCCCGACACGTCGCTGAGCAGCTCCCAGCCGTCCACCGCCAGGAATCCGTCGAGCAGCACCGCCAGCTCGTCGGAGGTCACGTCGGCGTTGGTGGCCGCCCGCCAGTGGCCCGCGAGGCCCCCTTCGGCGCTCTCGAGACTCGCCGGGTCGCCCAGTTCGTAGAGACCCAGCACCGTCTGGGTGTTCCCCACGTCGATCGTCAGCAGCACGGCCGGTCGTCTCCCCCGGTGGGTGGGCGGGCGGTGCCGGCTTCGGGTCGCAGCGTCGGGAACAGCACCACGTCGCGGATCGTGTCGGTGCCGCACAGCAGCATCGCCAGGCGATCGATGCCGAGGCCGAGGCCCCCGGTGGGCGGCAGCCCGCACTCCAGCGCCCGCAGGTAGTCCTCGTCGGTGGTCATGGCCTCGCTGTCGCCGCCGCGGCGGCGGCGCTCCTGGGCGGCGAAGCGGCTGCGCTGGTCGTCGGGGTCGGCGAGCTCGCTGAAGGCGTTGGCCAGCTCGCGCCCGGCCGCCACCGCCTCGAAGCGCTCGACGAGGCCGTCGATGCTCCGGTGGCGGCGCGCCAGCGGCGAGACCTCCACCGGGAAGTCGCACACGAAGACCGGTCCCCACAACTCGCCCTCGACCCGGCGCTCGTAGATCTCCGCCAGGATGCGCCCCGCCGTCCACCCCGCCTCGGTGGCGACGTCGAGGCGGTCCGCCTCGCCCCGCAGTTCGGCGGCGGCGCTGCCGCCCGGCTCGCCGGTTGCCGGCAGGTCGCGCCCGGCGTACTCCGAGACCACCTCGGCCATCGTGACCCGGCGCCACGGCGGGGCGAGGTCCAGGGTGCGCTCCCCCACGGGCACCTCGGTTCCACCGGTGGCGGCCGTGGCCGCGGCGGCGCTGACCTCCTCGGTGAGGGTCATCATGTCGGTGTAGTCGGCGTAGGCCTGGTACAGCTCCAGCATGGTGAACTCGGGGCTGTGGCGGGGCGACAGGCCCTCGTTGCGGAAGATCCTGCCGAGCTCGAAGACCCGGGTGAGGCCGCCCACGATGAGCCGCTTCAGGTACAGCTCGGGGGCGACCCGCAGGTAGAAGTCGCAGTCGAGGGAGTTGTGGTGCGTCTTGAAGGGCCTTGCCGCGGCCCCGCCGGGTATGGGGTGCAGCATCGGCGTCTCGACCTCGACGAATCCCCGGCGGGCCAGCTCCGCCCTGATGCCGGCCACCATGGTGTGGCGGATCTCGAAGGCGCTCCGGGTGGCCGGGGTCACCCACAGGTCGACGTAGCGCTGCCGGTAGCGGGTGTCGACGTCGGCCATGCCGTGCCACTTGTCGGGGAAGGGCCGGCGGGCCTCGGCCAAGAGGCGCCAGTCCTCCACCTTCACCGACAACTCGCCCCGGCGGGTCTTCATGACCTCGCCGGTGGCGCCCACCCAGTCGCCGATGGACAGCGCGCAGAAGTCCTCGTAGTCGGGTGTGACGGCGGCAGGCGCGAACAGCTGGATGCGGCCGCCGGCGTCGTCGAGGGTGCCGAAGCAGAGCCTGCCCTGGACGCGGCGCAGCATGAGTCGTCCCGCCACGGTCGCCCGAACGCCCGAGGATTCGCCGGCCGCCAGGTCACGGTGGGCGCCGTGCAGCTCCGCCGCCGTTGCGGTCGGCTCGAAGCGGTAGGGGATGTCCCTGCGGTCGGTCACGAGGGTGCCTCTGGTGGGGTCGCCGGCGGGATCGGCGCAGGGCGCCGATACGCCGCAGGTTACGCCGACGCGACGGTGACGCCGATGTTGTCGATGAGACGGGCCGCGCCCAGGTGGGCGGCGACCAGCAGGCGCAGCTCGCCGGCCAGCGGGTCGAGCGGTTGCAGCGTGTCCGCCGCGGCGACGGTGGCGTAATCCACGCGTCCCAGCAGCGGCTCGGTTGCCAGCACCCGGGCCATGGCCGCCTCGACGGCCGCCGCCCGGCGCTCGCCCGCCTCGATCCGCTCGGCACCGCTGCACAGCGCCCGGTGCAGCACCGGGGCCGCCGCTCGCTCGGCCGGCGACAGGTAGGCGTTGCGGCTCGACAAGGCCAGGCCGTCGGCCTCGCGCACCGTGGCGCAGCCCACCACGTCCACGGGCAGCGACAGGTCGGCCGCCAGCCGGCGGACCACGGCCAGCTGCTGCCAGTCCTTCTCGCCGAAGTAGGCGCGGCAGGCGCCGATGATGGCGAACAGCTTCGCGACCACCACCCCCACGCCGCCCAGGTGCCCGGGACGCAGCACCCCCTCCAGCACCGCCGATAGCCCGCCGAAGTCCAGCGACACCGCCGGCGGCGCCGGGTACATCTCGGCGGTGGTGGGGGCGAACACCGCCGCCGCTCCCTCGGCGGCGCAGAGGGCGGCGTCGCTCCGGAGGCCGCCGGGGTACGCCGCCAAGTCCTCGCCGGCACCGAACTGCAGGGGGTTGACGAAGACCGAGACGACCGCGACGTCGGTCTCGGCCACCGAGCGCCGCAGCAAGCCGAGGTGGCCGGCGTGCAGCGCCCCCATGGTGGGCACCAGCCCGACGGTGGCGCCACCGGCACGCGCCGCCTCGCAAAACGCCCGCGCGGCGGCCACGGTGCCGAGGACGGTCACCTCGCGCAAGCGCCCGCCTCGCCCAGCTCGCCCGCCCGGTGCACACCGTCGGCGCCGTCGACGGTCCAGCCCGGCGCCAGCTCGGGCGCCAGGTCGGCGAGGGGCACCATCACGAAGCCGCGCTCGGTCATCCGCGGGTGCGGCACGCGCAGGTCGGGGGCGTCGACGGTCTCTCCCTCCACCCACAGGACGTCGACGTCGAGGGTGCGCGGCCCCCAGCGGACGCGCCGCTCGCGCCCGGCGTCGGCTTCCAGCGCCAGCGCCGCCCTCAGCAACTCCCGCGCGCCGCGCCCGGTCTCCAGCTCGACCACGATGTTGAGGTACGCGCCCTGCTCGGGGCCTCCCACGGGGTCCGTCTCGTAGACCGGCGAGACCGCCAGCACGTCGTCGAGGGCGGCCACGGCCGCGGCCAGGATGGCCCGCCGGTCACCCAGGTTGGAGCCCATGGCCAGGAAGGCGCGTGTCAACGATCCGCAACCCCCGGTCAGGCCGCGCCGCCCGCCGGTTCGTCCCCGGTCGCCATCTCGGCGCCGCCGGTTGCGTCGCCCACCGGGCCGTCGACGACACGCACCGTGTCCGGCGCGGCGCGCCGGACACCGGCGGCGGCGAAGGCCATGACCGTCTCGCGACCCTGCCGGCCCATGGGGCGTCGCAGGAGCCGCTCGGTGGCGTGCAGCGCCGAGGGGACGTCGCTGTAGCGGCCCATCCAGAGCCAGAACCCGGCGAGGAACCCGCCCAGGACGTCGTCCACCCGGTCGTGGTGCAGCAGCAGCCGCTCCCCCACCTCGATGCGCCGCGTCACCTCCTCGTAGACCGCAAGCATCTCGCCGGCCTGCGGCGGGTCGCTGAGCGGGATGTGGGCGTAGGGCATGTCCTGATCTTGGTAGCTGTGGAGGTTGTGCGGCCCGGCGAGCAGCGACACGATGCTGGAGAAGTCGTTGCGGCGGATCCAGATGATCTCCTCGGTGCGCCGCACAGCCCGGTGGTTGGCGCCGTAACCGCCGGGGCGCTCGCACACGGCCAGGCGGTCCTTCAGCACCCAGGTGAGGTTCCGCGGCTCGATGCCGTCGGCCCAGCGCCCCCTCATGGTGCCCCCAGGGGGGGTTTGGCCCCCACCGTCCGGGCCGCCTCGACGGTTGCGGCCACGTGGTGCGTGCGGACGACGGCCGCTCCGGCCAGCATCGCCCAGACGGCCACGGCCAGCTCCCCCTCCAGGCGGTCGGCGCTGCGATCCTGCTTGCGATCCTGCCGTCCGGCGGCTGCCGGGATGCCGCCGGGCGCGGCGCCGCGGGTGGCCCTGGCGTCGCGCGCCGCCCTCGGGGACGGTTCCGCCTGCGGCGACGGCGCGGTGTCGGCGGCGGCGTGCAGGGCGTCGACGAGGCGGCCGTCGCCGGTGCCCACCACGAGGGGCCGCTCGAGTCCCGCGAGTCGTTCCAGATCGCCCAGAAGCTCCAGGTCGTCCCGCACGGCACGCCCCGTTCCGATGCCGGGATCCACGTAGATCTCCTGCACGCCGGCGGCCTCGGCGTCTTGGATCCGCGCCCGCAGCGCCGCAGCGACCTCGCCGAGGAGACGTTCAGGATCGGCGGTGTCGCCATTGCCGGCACCGCCTCGCCGGTGCGGACCGCCGTGGTCCTGTACCGCCACCCAGCCGATGCCCGCCTCGGCGGCCAGTGCCGCCAGCGAACCCCGCTGCTGCGCAGTTGGCGGGATCGTCGAGACCTCGCTGAGGAGGGTCGCCCCGGCGCCGACGGCTGCGGCGGCGACTGCGGGCGAGCCGGTGCGGACCGCCACCCGCACATCGTTCATCAGTGCGGAGACCACGCCCCGGACCTGCCGCGCCTCCACGACCGGATGGACGGGCCGGCGCCCGGGGACGGCCGATGCGCAGGCGATCTCCAGGATGTCGGCCCCTGCGGCGATCAACTCCCGACCGCGGGCGACGGACACGCGGGAACCAGGCAGGCCGCCACCGGCGGATGCGTCGGGCGCCACACACAGCACGCCCATGACCTTCGTCTCCATGCTCGGACCGGATCCGTCTCGGCTTGCCCTCCCCCGAAATGCTACCGGCGTCCGGTGACTGCTAGCCCGCCGCGTCAGCGCCGTCCTCGTAGATGCAGATGTACGGCAGATTGCGGTATCGCTCGGCGAGGTCCAGGCCGTAGCCGATCACGAACTCCGGGGGGATCTCGAAGCCGACGTAGCGCAGGTCGGCGGCGCTGGGGCGGCTTCCCTCGCGCACCAGTAGGGCGCACACCTGCAGCGACGCCGGCGAGCGGGCCAGCAGCAGATCGCGCAGGTAGGCCAGCGTGAGGCCGCTGTCCACGATGTCCTCCACGAGCAGTACGTCGCGGTCCTGCAGGTCCACGTCGAGGTCCTTCAGGATGCGGACCACCCCGCTGGTCTTCGTGGAGTCGCCGTAGGACGACACGGCCATGAAGTCCAACTCCACGGGCAGGTCGATCTGGCGGATGAGGTCGCTCATGAACATGAACGCCCCCTTGAGGACACCCACCAGAAGAGGGCGCCGTCCGGCATAGTCGGCGGTGATCTCCCGTCCGAGTTCGGCGATCCGCCGCTGCAGGTCCTCGGCGGGGATCAACTCCGGCCCCGGCGGGGCGCTCAGTCCGTTGGTGGCGGTGGCGGAGGTCTCCGGTGCAGTACTCATGGGCGGTCAGTCTGGCAGACGCCATGCGGGCCCGCGACGGGCGGTTCCAGACGGAGGCGCCCGGCTCGCCGGCGCACGCGCCAGCCGCAGCCCACGTCGGCGGCCCTGGCCTCGCCGCGGGCGACCGCCAGCACCCGATCCACCGCCGCCAGGTCGGGGGGATGGCGCTCCTCGCCGGCGCCGGCGGCGCGCTCCCCGGTGATCCAGCGCCGCAGCGCCCAGCGGGCCAGCGCCCTCGGTGCAGCCGCCAGCGCAGCCCCGTCGGTGGGATCCAGGTCGGCCGTCGCGGCGTCGAGCGCCTCGGCGGCCTCGCGGGCCAGATCGGCGTGGCGGCACAGCAGCGGGGTGACGTCCCGCTCGAAGACCTCGTCCAGCAGCGGCAGCACGTCGTGGCGCACCCGGTTGCGGCGGATCGCCGGGTCGAGGTTCGACTCGTCCAGAATCGGGGTCAGCCCGGCCAGCCGGCAGACCTCCAGCGTGTCGCTGCGCCGGAGGCCAAGCAGGGGCCGGCGGATCTCGGGCCCCATGGCCGCCACGCCGCGCAGCCCCGCACCGCGCAGCAGGTTCAACAGGACGGTCTCGGCCCGGTCGTCAGCCGTGTGGCCCAGAAGGGTGCCGGGCGGCAGCACGCCGTAGCGGGCGCTGCGGGCCCGTGCCTCCAGGTTGGGGCCGGATGCGACCTTCACGCTCCGGCGGGCGAAGCCGGCGCCCGCCGCCTCGGCGGCCGCGGCCACGACGGCGGCCTCGGTGCCGGAGCCCGGGCGGATGCCGTGGTCCACGTGGACGGCCGTGACCTCGAGACCGGCGGCGGTCGCCAGCGCCAGCAGCGCCAGGGAGTCGGGGCCGCCGGAGACGGCGCAGGTGACGGCCGTGCCGGGCGGGGGGAAGTTGCAGCGCCGGAGGTGCGACTCGAAGGCGCCGGCGGCGATGGCCGACCGCAGGGCCCTCAGGCCGCCGCTCTGGCGTTCATCCGTTCGATCCACAACTCCGGGGACCTGATCTCGGCCATGTCGGGAAGGCACTCCGGCTCCTCCCAGGCCCGCTCCACGAACTCCGCACCGCCGACGCGCTCCACCGCGGCGATGAACGCCTCGCCCGCCTGGTACTGGTACAGCTTGGCCTCGATGCCCACGAGGCGCTGCAGCAGCTTGGACATCCCGCGGGCCGAGGTGCGCCGGGCGCGCAGCACACGCCCGAAGCGGGCGGACTCCGAGAGGCGGTCGGCGCCGGCTCGATCCATCGTGACGTCGCCGTGGCCCTCCAACAGGCTCATCATCCCGGACAGCTTGTCCAGCACGCCCCGCTGCGACGGCGGCGCCAGCAGCGCCGTCAGGCCCCCCTGGCGGAACGGGTCCTCGCCACCTCGGCGGGCCTCCATGAGGCGGCGGGCGGCGTCCAGCATGCGGACCGGGTCGGGGTCCACGATGTCCAGCGCCTCGTCCACGAGGCCCAGGAAGTGCCGGCGGAGCCACGGGATGCCCATGAACTGAGCCCGGTGGGTGCACTCGTGCAGCGCCAGCCACAGGCGGAACTCCCTGGTGGGGAAGCCGTGGCGGCGCTCCAGGACGGCGATGTTGGGGCCCACGTAGTACACCATGTCCTGATCGTCGGGCTTGTCGTCCTCGATGATGAGCAGGTCGTACTGGCCGAGGACCCTCGTCGACATCCAGCCGAGCAGCGCCCCCACCTCGGCGCCGCTGACCATGCGGGTGACCTCGTGCATGGGGCCGGACTCGTCGATGTGGCTGTCCATGCGGTCGGTCAGCGGGCGCAGCAGGCGCTGGAAGGACGCCACGTTGGCGCGGATCCACGACCGGCGGTCCACGACGCGGGCGCGTGCGGTGGTGGTCGACCGCAGGCCCGTGGCCTCGGACACCAGCTGTTCCGCCTGCTCGGTGGCCTCGGCGAAGTCGTGGCCGATCCGCCGGACCACCGGCGAGCGAAGATCGGGCTGGGTGCCGCGTTCGGCCACCCGGAAGGCGACCTTCTTGGCCACGTCCCAGTCGACGGCGTGCGTCACGACCCGTCCCGGTGCGTGTGGCGGACCGGCGACGTGGCCGGACTGCGCCGTCGGCGCGGGCGCTGCGGCCGCGCCCCGGCGGGCCGGCTCACTCGGGCGCCCGCTCCTTGCCCCGCGGGGGGTAGCGCTGGCCGTGCACCACCTTCACGTAGCCCGCAATCGTGGCGATGATCGCCAGCACCGTCAGTGCCACCAGCAGGGGGGCGATCCACCAGTGCCAGACAACCGCCATGAGCGCCATGGCAACATCCTAGAGGCGCAGCGGCTGTGGCCGCGCCGGGAGTCGGCGGCGAGCCAGGGCGGGGGATCGGGGTGCCATTCTGCTCCTCCAACGCACGGCGAAGAGTCGTCGCAGCCCGGGCCCCCGCCCTCGCGTGACCCTGCGTGTGCGGGCGGCGCTGCCGGCGACTCGCTAAAGGTCGGTGACGTCGATGTTGCCGAGGTCGATGCGCTGGAGCGTCTCGGAGATGCGGATGCGCAGCGACTCGGGGGCCTGCTCGCGGCAGTGCAGCGCCACGAGGTTCTGCACGTTCACCTGCATGTCGAAGGCCTCCAGGCAGGGGGCGCAGCCGGCCAGCTCGCGGCGCAGCGCGGCGGTGCGCCCGGGGCTGGGGATGCCCTCGCCGACGGCCAGCAGCAGGCGTGAGGCGTGCCCGCAGTCGCTGGGGATGCCCGGGCACTCCGCCGGCCTGCCGTACGCCCCGGCGTCGCTCATCGCACTGCCCCTGGCGCTGTCGCCATCGGGATGTCGCCGGCATCGCCGTTCCTGTCGCTGCTCTCGCTGTCGCCGTCCGCGGCCGCGCCTTCGATGAGGCCGCGCGTGCGTCCGTACTCCTGCAACGCCTCGCGGAGCTTTTTCCTTCCCCGGTGCAGCCGGCTCATGACCGTGCCGATGGGCACGTCGAGGATCTCGGCGATCTCCTTGTAGGCGAACCCCTCCACGTCGGCCAGCAGCACGGCCACACGGTAGGAGTCCGGCACGGACTCGATGGCGTTGCGCACCTCGGCGGAGGTGAGCCCGTCCAGCAACTCGTCCTCGGCGCTGCGGGACCGGCGGGCCAGCTCGGCGCCGCCGAGGCCCTTGTACATGTAGAGCGTGTCGGTGTCGCCCAGGTCCACCTCGGCGGGGCGACGCTTGCGCCGGCGGTACTCGTTGATGAACAGATTGGTGAGGATGCGGAACAGCCAGGCTCGCAGGTTGGTGCCCTCGGTGAAGCGGTCGTAGCCCTTGTAGGCCCGCAGGTAGGTCTCCTGCACCAGGTCCTCGGCGTCGTCGGCGTTGCGCGTCATGCGCCGGGCGGCCCCGTAGAGCTGGTCCATGTACGGCATCGCCTGCTCGGCGAATCGAGCCCGATCAGCCACGTCACCAGCCTAGAAGCCGCCGGCGGCCGGCCATCGCCGACCCGCTCCGGGCACGTCGCCGGTGCTTTCGGAACGCGCCACGACCCGTCTGCAGGGGCATCGAGGTCGCCGGACGCTGCCGTTGCTCTCCGAGTCGCCCGACAGTGGTGGACCGCGGTTCACGTCGGGACGATGCGCAGGGAGGTGTGCTGGGCGATGGTGTCGAAGTCGCGATCGCGGTGCAGGACCGGTACGTCGAGCCGGATGGCAACCGCCGCGATCAGGGCGTCCATCTGTGAGCGCAGCATCTCGCCCCGCAGCCGGAACTCCCGGTAGATCCTGGCGGCATCGAGCCAGTCGAGTCGCGGCGTGAGCCCCGCGACGTGCTGTGCGACGAGCAACCGTTGTAGGGAAGCGACCGACTCGCGCTGGGCACCGGCCATCACCTCCAGGAGGATCGGATCGATCACAACGACTTCTCGCCCGGCAATGGCCTCCCGCATGCGGTGGGCCTGGGCTGATCCCGTTGCTATGAGGAACTCGATCCAGGCCGACGTGTCAGCCAGCAGCATCGCTGCCCCAGTCGGCGAACCGGTCGGCCCGCATGGTGTCGAGATCGCCCTCCCAGCCGGCACCTTCCATGGCGAGTTGCTCTTCGACGCTCATGGGCCCGCCACCGAGGAGGCGCTCCAGAGCAAGGTGCACGGCCTGGCGCTTGGTGTGCAGCCCGAAGGTGCGCATGACGCGCTCGATGAGGTCGTCGTCGATATCGATGTTGGTCCGACTCATGGTCACATGCTACACCTCTAGGTGTATTGATGTGTAGCCACGCTTGGCGCGCAGCGTCGAGACCGCGGTCGGTGAACCTCTACTCCCCCTGAGCCCGAGCGGGGAATCGAACCCCGGACCTATTCATTACGAATGAATCGCTCTGCCGACTGAGCTACTCGGGCGCCGACACCGCCGGGACACGATCCCCGGCGAATGTCACGCCACAGGCTAACGGGATGCCGCCGAGGGGGGTCGCACCGTGCACGTGGAGCCCGCGCATGATCTGACCAGTAAACTAGCTATATGACTAGACAAGTGACCGCAACTCAGGCGAAAGCTCAGATCCTGGCGCTGCTCGATGACGTCGCTGCGGGCGACGAGATCGAGATCACCAAGCATGGTCGCACCGTTGCCCGGCTCGTGCCCGCCACGGGACCCGGCGCGCTGCGTGGACGATTCGCCGGCGTCGCCCGCAGCGTCGAGAACGATGACCTGCTGTTCACCACTGGTGCCGAGTGGGGCTTCGATTGACCACACTGCTCGTCGACACACACGTCCTTCAGTGGTGGACCGCCGAGCCCGAGCGGCTTAGTTCTCCGGCACTCGAGGCGCTCGAAGGCGCCGACGAGTTAGCCGTGGCAGCCATCAGTTGGTACGAGCTCGCCTGGCTCGCCCGGCACGGCCGGATCACCGTCGATCTGCCCATCGGCACCTGGCTCAGCGGCCTTGCCGACTCTGTCCGCACAGTCGCGTTGAGTCCGGCAATCGCGGCTACTGCTGTCTCCCTGCCCGAGACCTTCCCCAGCGATCCAGCCGACCGACTCATCTACGCCACTGCAATCGAGAACGGCTGGCACCTCGTCACTAAGGATTCCCCGCTCAGGCGCCACAGAGCATCACCGGCGGTCCCCACGATCTGGTAGCGAGTCGCCAGTCCGACTCGGGAACCGGGGCGCGCGACGCCCAGCACTGTCTCCCGGTCGCGATCAACACCTCAGTTCCAGAGTCGGGATCCCACAAGCGGCCGCTTCAGGTCTCAGACACCGGCACCACGCCAGACTTCGATACTCCAAGTGAAATCACGCGGACACGTTCGCCTTCACGCGGAGGCCCCAATGGCTTGATCTCGGACCTCGCGTCGGCAAGGCCGGATCAAGGAGCGATATCCCCGAGGTCATCGGCTGATCGATCACCTCCACATCGCGGCCGAGCACCTCCAAGAGATAGCTGAGCCGCTTGAGGCCGGCGCCGTTACCGAGCCTGTCCACCGCGTCAACAACTCTTTCGACGCTCGTGTCCGCCAGCAACGCCTCAAGGATCTCCATCGTGTGGCGGATCCCTCCACCCAACGCCGGATCGGAGAGCAGGCTTGAAAGGAATTAGCGGCGTTGCAATATCGACCGCAAGCGGCGATCAGTCCGGGGCGAGGTGGGGCCAGGGGTTGGTGGCTTCGAGTTGGGCGGCGACTTGGAGGAGGAGGTCCTCGCGGCCGTAGGCGGCGGCGAGTTGGGCGCCGACGGGAAGGCCGGCGGCGGTTTGGCCCATGGGGACCGAGATGGCGGGCTGGCCGGTGAGGTTGAACGGCAGGGTGAAGGTGCCGTACGGCAGCGAGTTGATGAAGCTCGCCAGGACGTTGTCGGGCGTGGACACCAACTCGCCGATGGGAGGGGCGGGGCGGGCCGTGGTGGGCGTGACGAGGAGGTCCCAGCCGTCGGCCCACCAGGCGGCCATGGCCCGGCCGAAGAGCTGCGTGGCGCTGTGGGTCTTCAGCACGTCGGTGCCGGGGGTCTTGCGGCCCCGCTCGGCCGAGAGCCACGTGGCCGGCTCGACGTCGTCGGGGGTCAAGGGGCGGCCGATCATCTCGCCCACCTGGTCGAGGGCAAACGCCGTGCTCACGCCCCAGGTCTTGGCGAAGTTCGCCAGCAGGCGCTCGTCGCTGAGCGCGCGCGGGCCGGTGTGCTCCACGGTGTGACCCAGCTCCTCCAGCAGCGCAGCCGCCCGCAGGGCCGCTTCGGCGCACTCCGGGTCCACCTCCACCCTGCCGTCACCGGGCGAGTCCACCCGCACACCGATGCGCAGCCGCCGGGGCGGCTTCCCGAAGATGGCCTCGGCGAACGGGCGCTCCGGACGGGGGGCGATCACCGTGTCGCCGGGAAACGGCACCGCCTGAGCGTCCAGCAGCGCGGCGGTGTCCCGGACCGTGCGGGCCAGCACGTGCACGACCGACAGGCCCGACTCGTCCTCCATGGGGCCGTTGGAGACGCGTCCCCGGGACGGCTTGAGGCCCACCAAGCCGCACAGTGCGGAGGGGATGCGGATGGAACCGCCGCCGTCGTCGCCGCCGGCCACCGGGACCATGCCGGACGCCACGGCCGCGGCCGAACCGCCCGAAGAGCCGCCGGCGCTGTGCCCGGTGTTCCACGGATTGCGGGTGGGGCCATAGGCCAGCGGCTCGGTCGTGGCCACCAAGCCCAACTCGGGCGTGTTGGTGCGGCCCACGAAGGTGAACCCGGCCTCGCGCAGGCGCGCCACCTGGTGGCCGTCGGTCGGGTGCGTGTAGCCGGCATCACGCAGCACCGCCATCCCCAGATGCACCGGATCACCGGCCGACGCCGGCCAGAGATCCTTCAACAACATCGGCACACCCCGGAACGGCCCGTCCGGCAGATCCGGCGAGTCGGCAGCCGCCAGCGCCTTGTCGAACAGCGGGTGGATGACGGCGTTCAGGTCACCGTTCCGGGCCTCGATCCGCCGGATGGCCGCCTCGGCCAACTCCCGCGGCGTCACCTCCCCGTCCCGCACCAGCGCGGCAAGGCCGACGGCGTCATGCACCACGTAGTCCCGCTCGTCGATCATCGAGCTGCTCCCGCCCGGACACCCACCACGCCGCGAGGGTGGGGCCCGGGCGGCCGATTCGCGACGCCTTGTGCCCGCGCCGAAGGAGCGAACGGCACCCCGGACCCTGCCCGGGCTCCGGGCAGGAACATCATGAGGCGTTCGGGGCGAAGGTGTCGATCATCAGGCGGACGTCGTCGCCGAGGGGGTACAGGATGGGGCTGGTGCAGCCGTTGTTGCGGTAGTGCTCCACCTTCTCGCGGCACTCGTCGGGCGTGCCGGCGGC
>JAGWAL010000020.1:20287-21756 GCA_021296415.1 Acidimicrobiia bacterium
GCCTTCATGATGTGCGGCTGCTGGCCCAGGTACTGCGTCACCAGCAGGCGGGCGCCGTCGAGGGCGGCCTGGCGGTCGGAGTCCACCGAGCAGACCACCAGCTGCGGGCGGTCCAGGTCGTCAACCGAACGGCCGGCCTTGGCGGCGCCCCGCTCCAGGGCCTCCATGGCCCGCTGGTTGTAGGTGGGCGAGACCAGGTAGTTCAGCACCACGCCGTCGGCGATCTCGCCGGTCAGCTCCATCATCTTCATGCCGGTGGCGCCGATGTAGATGGGTACGTCCTTGGGCCGGCGCTCCTGGAACACGTAGTCCAGTTCCACGCCGTCGAGCTGCACGAAGTCGCCGTCGTAGGTGACGTTCTGGTCGGCCAGCAGCGCCCGCACCGACTCCACGACCTCGCGCATCTGGCGCAGGGGGCGGGCCCGGTCGATGCCGACCTTGCGGGCCAGCGGATCCCACCAGGCGCCGACGCCCAGCAGCACCCGCCCGGGCGCCAGGTCGTCGAGAGTGGAGAACGTGGCCGCCAGCAGGGCGGCGTTGCGGGTCCACGAGGCCACCACCCCCGAGCCCACCTTGATGTGGTCGGTGACGGCGGCGAACGCCGCCATCGGCACGGTGGCCTCCCGCACGAGGCGGCTCTCGGCCTGCCAGACGGCCTCGAAGCCCTTCGCCTCGGCGTACTGCACGTACTCCATGGCCTCGCGCAGGGGGTGCGCGTCCTGCAGGTACATGGCCACGCGGGTGCCGTTGTCGCTCATGATTGCCTCCTGGTGGTCTGCTCGATTCGGTCGCCGTTCAGTCCAGTCGCAACGACGCCCGGATCACTCGTTGCTGGATTCCGGTCCCGGATCGAGTCCGGGGCAGGTTCCCGGATTGGGGTCCGGGACATGCCTTCGCCGGAATACCGAAGGTGCGGGCGGCGGACTGCTGGGCGTGCTCCTCGTGGATTCTGTCAATCGATTGGGTCAGTCGAGGTCGTCGAGGCGGCGGAAGAGGCGCTGGGCGGCCTCGGCGGCCCTGGCTCGGACCTCGGCGGCGTCGACCCGGGTGGGTTGGCCGCCGGCCCAGACGACCTCGCCGCCGACCTCGACCCGCTCGGGGCGCACGCCGGGGCTGAAGGCCAGGTGCCAGGGCTCCATGGGGGCGTAGTTCCAGGTGACCGTGTCGCCCCGGGCGCCGGGCATGAGGTCCCAACCGGTCGACAGCCACTGCCAGGGCGCCTCCGGCGAGGCGGTCACGTCGCTCTCCCGCAGGCGGGCGTAGGCCAGCCGGAACTCGTCGAGCATGTCCGAGCCGATGCCGTCGGTGCCCAGCGCCACCGGATTGCCCGACGACTCGAACCGGGCCGGACGGGCATAACCCACGGCGTTGTTCATGTTGGAGCGGGGGTTGTGCACGACGGTGCCGGCCAGCTCGTGGTCGTCGGGCAGGTGCACGCCGTGGATCAGCAGCCAGTCGGGGCGGCTGAG
>JAGWAL010000020.1:21887-32714 GCA_021296415.1 Acidimicrobiia bacterium
TCGCCGCCGGAGCGCAGGAACCGCTCGTTCTCAGCCAGCCCCCGGCGGGCGCCGTCGGCTCCATGGCGATCCGTGACGCCGTAGGCGCAGCTGATCCGCACGCCCACCTCGGCGCAGGCGTCGGCGATGACCGACAGCGACCCCTCGATGGCGTTGGGCGACTCATGATGATCGATGACCGCCGTACAGCCGACCTCCAGGCACTCCAGGGCCCCCAGCATCGCCGACCAGCGGATCAGATCCAGGTCCAGCGCCCGGTCGAGCCGCCACCAGACCAGCTCCAGGATCTCGAGGAACCCATGCGGCGTCCGGGGCGGAGCCGGCATCCCCCGCGCCAGCGCCGAGTAGAGGTGATGGTGGGCGCAGACAAGGCCGGGGGCGGTGTAGGCGGAGGTCACGGGCCTAGAACGCTCGCCGGCCTTTCGCCCCGAGCACGGTGAGGGCGGGGGCCGGGGAGCCGCATCGCGACGCCATGCGCCCGCGCCGAAGGAGCGAACGGCACCCCGGACCCCCGCCCGGCCGTGCCGGGTTCGCACGGTCAGACGGTGGCCGGCTGGGTGGGGGTGTCCGCGTGGGCGGCGGAGCCGTTGCCGGCGCTGCCGTTGCCGTTGGTCCCCCAGGGACGCTCGCGGTTGGCGTCGTTGCGCATGGGCAGCTCGCTGCGCCACTCCCCGTCGAAGTCCGTCAGCGCGGCGGCGACCGCGCCGGCCGTGGGGACCAGGCCGATCTCGCCGACGCCCTTGATGCCGTAGGGCGAGTCGGGCTGGGGCACCTCCACGAGTTGCACGTCCACCGGCGGCATGTCCTTGGGGCGCACGATGGCCAGGCTGCGCAGCGTCGTGTTCAGCGGCCGCCCGTCGGCGTCGGAGGGGAAGCCCTCGGTCAGCGCATAGCCCAGGCCCATGTGCACCGAACCCTCGATCTGGCCCTCGCACATCGTGGGGTTCACGGCCTTGCCGACGTCGTGGGCGGCCAGCACCCGGGTGACATCACCGCTGTCGGGATCCAGCTCCACGAGCTGGCAGGCGAACCCGAAGCACGAGTGGATCTTGGGATTCTCGACGTCGTCGCGCAGCGAGTTCGTCCAGTCCACGATGTAGGTGCCCTCGTAGTCGACGCCCTCCCGGCAGCCGTCGGCGAGGGCGACCTTGCAGGCATCGGCAACCGCGCCGGCGCCCATGAGGGTGCCCCGGCTGCCGGTGGTCTGCCCGGCGCCGAGCTCGCGGGTGGTGTCGACGATGACGCGCACCTTCTCGGCGGCCACGCCCAACTCGGTGACGGCCACCTGCTGGGCGACGGTGTGGACGCCCTGGCCCATCTCGGTCCAGCAGTGGCGCACCTCCACGGTGCCGTCGGGCTCGAAGCGCACCACCGCCTTGGCGACCTCGTAGAAGCCATTGCCGAGTCCGGAGTTCTTCAGCCCCAGGCCGACGCCCACGGGGCGCCCGGCGGCGCGGGCGGCGTCATAGGCGGGCTTCACGGCGTCGAGGCACACCCGGGCGCCCTCGCAGCCGTCGTCCATGATCTGGCCGGGACCCCACACCGAGCCGGGCGTGACCACATTCCGGGACCGCATCTCCCAGCCGTCGATGCCCACGGCGGCGGCGAGGCGGTCCATGACGCCCTCCATGGCGAACTGGGCCTGGTTGGCGCCGAAGCCCCGGAACGCCCCGCAGACCGGGTTGTTGGTGCGCGCCGCCACCGACTCCACGTCGATGTTCGGCACCACGTAGGGGCCGCTGGCGTGACCCGCGGACCGCTCCAGCACCTTCATGCCGACCGAGGCGTAGGGGCCGGAATCGCCGATCATGCGGGCCCGCAGGGCGGTGAGGCGGCCGTCGGCGTCGCAGCCCGCCGCGTACTCCATACGGATCGGATGCCGCTTGGGGTGCAGCAGCAGGGATTCCTCGCGCGACAGCGTGCACTTCACGGGCACCCCGAGCAGGTGGGCGGCCAGCGCCGTCTGGGCCTGGTTGGACATGTCCTCCTTGCCGCCGAAGGCGCCGCCGTTGCTGACCAGCTCGACGGTGACCATGGCCGGGTCGATGCCCAGCACCGAGGCGATCTGGTTGCGGTCGTCCCACACGCCCTGGCCGCCGGAGTACACGTACAGGGCGCCGTCGGGGCGGGGCACGGCCAGCGTGGACTCGGGTTCCAGGTAGGCGTGCTCGATGCGCTGGGTCTGGAACGTCTCGTGGACGACGTGCGCCGAGTCGGCCAGCGCCCCGTCCACGTCGCCCCGGTTGTACTTCGACACCGACAGCACGTTGCCGTCGAGTTCCCAGACGGCGTCCTCGTCGTGCGCCACGGCCACGATCGGGTCGACGATGGGTTCGAGCGGCCGGTACTCGATGTCCACGAGGGTTGCGGCGTGCCGGGCCGTCTCCCGGTCGGTCGCCACGACGATGGCCAGCACGTCGCCCAGGTAGGAGGTGCGGCCGCCGGTGGGGATGAACACCGGCCAGTCCTTGTGGATGAGGCCCACCCGCAGTTCGCCGGGCACGTCGGCGCCCGTGAAGACGGCCTCCACACCGTCGATCGCCAGTGCCGGGGCACAGTCGATGCGCACCACGTCGGCGCGGGCATGGTCGGCGAGGCGCAGCGCCCCGTGCAGGCAGCCCTCGGGGAACATGTCGTCGATGTAGGGGCGGAAGCCACAGGCCAGGTCGGTGGCCTCGTAGCGGATGCCCCGGGTGCCGACGATGCCGGGCTGGGTCAGGGCGGGTTCCTTGCCGTGGGCGAGGTCCTCCACGGCGTCGAGGATCTTGATGTAGCCGGTGCAGCGGCAGAGGTGGCCGCCGAGGTGGCGCGAGGCCTCCTCACGGGCCTTGCGGTCGATGAGCGCCTTGGCGCGCACCAGGATCCCGGGAGTGCAGAAGCCGCACTGCAGGGCGCCGTGGTCGGCGAAGATGCCGGCATAGCGGTCCCGCTCGGCGGGGTCGAAGCCCTCCAGGGTCACCACCGAGGCGCCTTCGACCTTGTCGAGGGGCACCTGGCAGGCCACCCGGGCGCGGCCGTTCAGCAGCACGGCACAACAGCCGCACTGGCCCGTCGGCGAGCAGCCGTCCTTGGGCGAGATGACACCCAGCTCGACGCGCAGGGCTTCGAGCAGGTGGGGATGGTCGTCTCGGCACGTCACAGTGGTGCCATTGAGTTCAAACTGCGCCACGGTGTTTCCTCCTGTCAGTTCGGCTCCGCTAGGCCCGGGGAGTAGTCCAACGCATACCGGGCCCCCGCCGCGGGATCCTGGATTCCGGCCTTCGCCGGAATGACGATCACATGGGCTGGGGGCATCGTTGCGGTGCGCTCCTGGGCTTCGGTTGGTTGGGTGTTGGGGTCGAGGTTGGCGGCTCGGTTGGTTGGGGTTCAAGCCCGCTGGGGGGCGCGGTCGGGATGCAGGGAGATGTCGGAGGGGCGGATGGGCACCCGGTTCAGCGGCAGGCCGGTGGCCTGGCGGACCGCGGCGGCCACGGCGGGCGTGGAAGAGATGGTGGGCGGCTCGCCGATGCCCTTGGCGCCGAAGGGGGCGCCGGGCTCGGGCTCCTCAATCAGGC
This sequence comes from Acidimicrobiia bacterium, assembly GCA_021296415.1. Lineage (GTDB taxonomy): Bacteria > Actinomycetota > Acidimicrobiia > Acidimicrobiales > CATQHL01 > VXNF01. The sequence continues at coordinate 25,442 of JAGWAL010000020.1, forward strand.
GAGCAACGCGCACGTTGGGCATGTCCAGCGCCGTGGGAATGAGGTAGTCGGTGAAGCTGGCGTTGCGCACGTGGCCGCCGTCCAGGACGATCTCCTCCATGGTGGCCAGGCCGACGCCCTGGGCGATGCCGCCCTCGATCTGCCCGAGGGCCTGCACCGGATTCAGCACACGGCCCACGTCCTGGGTGGTGGCCACCTCCACGGTGCGCAGCAGGCCCAGGTCGGCGTCGACGTCCACCACCGCCCGGTGGGCGGCGAAGGCGAACGACACGTGGGGCTCGCCCTGGCCGTTGGCGTCGACGGTGGTGGTGGGCGCGTGGTGGTGTTCGATCTCGTGGTGGAAGTCCCGCTCGGCGCAGATGTCGGCGAGGCCGCGGCTCAGGCCGCCGGCCGACACCACTTGGCCGTCGCGCAGCGCCAGCTCCGAGACGGGGATGCCGGTCTCGGCGGCCACGTGGGTCAGCACCTTGTCGCGCACCCCTTCGCAGGCCGCCAGCACCGCCCCGCCGGACATCCAGGTCTGGCGGCTGGCCGAGGACGAGCCGGCCGAGCCGATGCCGGTGTCGGCGGGCTCCAGCAGCACCCGCTGCACCCCCAGCACCTCGCGGGCGATCTGCTGGACAAGCGTCACGAAGCCCTGGCCCACCTCCACGCAGGCGCAGGTGATGATGGCCATCCCGTCGGACAGCCGGCAGGCCGCCGTGGAGTAGTCGTCGAAGCCCTCGGAGAACATGAGGTTCTTGATGCTGGCGGCGACGTGGGTGTCGTCGGCGGTGCGACCCGCGCCGCCGGGCCGGGCCATGGCGTCGGCGGCGCCGTTGCCGCCTGTTCCGTGGCCGTCGGTGCCCGGCGGCAGCGGGTACTCGGCAAGCGCCTCCAGGAGCTCCGTCATGGGGGCGGTGCCGGTGATCTTCTGGCCGGTGATGAGCGTGTCGCCCGGTCCGAGGGCGTTGCGCAGCCGCAGTTCCAGCGGGTCGATGTCAAGCGCGGCGGCCAGCTTGTCCATCTGGGCCTCGTGGGCGAAGCACACCTGCACCACGCCGAAGCCGCGCATGGCGCCGCAGGGCGGGTTGTTGGTGCGCATCCCCCAGCCGTCCACGACGGCGTTGGGCACCCGGTAGGGGCCGGTGGCGAAGAAGCTGGCGTTGGCCAGCACGGCCGCCGTGGTGGAGGCGTAGGCACCGCCGTCGAGGGTGAGGGTGGCCTCCACCTTCACGAGCCGGCCGTCGGCGGCGGCGTGGTGGCGGTAGCGCAGCTTGGCCGGATGGCGGTGCACGTGGCCGAAGAACGACTCCTCGCGGTTGTAGAGCATCTTCACGGGGCGGCCGGTGTGCAGCGCCAGAAGGCACAGGTGGATCTGCAGGGTGACGTCCTCGCGGGCGCCGAACGCCCCGCCCACGCCGGCCAGCGTGAGGTGCACCTTCTCGGGGGGCAGGCCGAGCGCCTCGGCGATCTGGCGCTGGTCGTTGTGCAGCCCTCCACGCCGCCGTCGAGGGTGGGCATCGCCAGGCCCGACTCGGTGCCCATGAAGGCCTGGTCCTGCATGCCCACCTCGTAGTCGCCCTCGATGACGATGTCGCCGGTGGCGGTTGGGTCGCCGTGGCGGATGCGGATGTGGCGGAACAGGTTCCCGTCGGGGTGGATGGGCGGAGCGTCTGCGGCGGCAGTGGCCTCGGTGATGGCCTCCAGCGGCTCGTAGTCCACAACGATGGCCTCGGCGGCCTGGCGGGCGGTCTCGGGATGGTCGGCGGCCACGAGGGCCACCGGCTCGCCGCAGTAACGCAACCGGCTGGTCAGCGTGCTCGATGCCGAAGATGCCCGTGCCGGGCAGGTCGTCGGCGGTCAGCACGGCCCGCACACCGCCCGTGGCCAGTGCAGGGGCGATGTTGACGGAGCGGATCCGGGCATGGGGGTGCGGCGATCGCAGCGCCCGCCCCCACAGCATGCCGTCGGCCCACAGGTCCGAGGAGAAGCCGAACGCCCCGGTGGTCTTGGGAACGCCGTCGGGCCGGGGAACGCTCTCGCCGATTCGCCCGACAGTGCGCGGCCGCACCGGCGCCTCCACGCCCCCGGCGGCCCCCAGCGCCGGGCCGGCTACGTCCATCGGCTCCACAGCTCCTCCGACATCAACCGATCGCCGACTCACCCCGCAAGTAAACACCAACTTTTACATTTTGTCAAAGAATGGCGCCCGGTCGGCGGGGGCTCAGGGCAGTGTTTCGTTGACGAGTTCGAGGCCAGCGATGGTGTTGGTGTGCCAGTCGGGTTTGGGGCGGCGGATGGTGTTGGTGCAGACCCTGAAGATGCAGACGGCCTCGCGGAGGGCGAGTTCCCGCTCGTCCCAGGCGAAGCAGTCGAGGGCCGCTTCGCGGAGGCGGTGGTAGTAGGCGCCGCTTGCGTCGGTCGTGCGCTTGGTGCCGAAGCGGTCCGCCCAGCGCAGATGTGCGAGGAAGTTGCCCACGTCCAGCAGGGGGTCGCCCGGACCCACTTCTTCGAGGTCGACGAGCGCTATCCTGCCGTCGGGCTGGACGATCATCTGATCGTCGTAGAAGTCGTTGTGCGCGATCGCCGTCGGCTGCCACGACTCGGCGAATGGGCGCAGCACCCGCGTCGCCGCCTCGAGGGCGCGGCGTCCCTCGTCGTGGTCTCCCAGAACGTGACGGAAGGTCCGCTCGACTCTGCGATAAGCCCCGTGAAGGTCGAAGGAGCGGCAGCCCCCAGCCTCCTGCGGTAGCGCCCAGAGGCTCTCGAGGCCGTCGAGCAGGAGCTGTAGTCCTCCTTGCGCCACTCGGCGATGTAGCTGACCGTGGCGGTCCTGCCGGGACTGTGGCTGAACTGGCGGATCCTGATCTCCTTGGGCTCGATGTCGCTGATCGGGAAGCCCGGGCGAGCCGCTTCGGCCACCCAGTCCGGGTCGAAGAACTTCGGGAGGTCCGCCAGGGCGGCGTCGTCGGGGAACTCCACCTGGGGGCGGAGCGGCACGGCGGTGGCGGACAGCTCAGCTACTGACATCGCTGACATCAGTCACCGGCGACGACGGCGGCGTGTCGACGCCGTCGTTGCTGGTCAGCGGCGTGTCGTAGCCGTCGCTGTCGGTGCCGTCATTGTCCGTCGGCGGCGTGTCAATGCCGTCGAAGTCGGTGCACGGAGTGGCGATGCCGTCGTTGTCGGTGAGCGGCAACGCTCGTCTCACCGCCGAGCCCCTGCCCGTCGAAGCCCGTACAGCCACGTTAGTGACGGGAGCGCCGACGTTCCGCGCGGGCAATTTACGGCCGTCACCACCGGCCCACCATGCCTGCGGGCTTCCAACCGGAGAGCCGGACCTCACCGGGGGGTCGTTCGGGTCGGCTCAGCGTGCGATCGGTCGGCCGCTCCTCCTCCGGCAGATGTCGTTGAAGCCGCCGCTGGAGTCGTCGACGCCGCACACCACCCAGCCGCCGCCGTACTCGCCGTCGGCGAACTGCTCCTCGGTGGGACAGCGGCGCGTGGCGCCGGACGAGCCGCATTGCACCCAGACGGGTTCCGATCCCCGGTCGCACACCCGCTGGAGGGCCGAGGAGGTCCCGGACGCCACGGCGGGGTCATGCCGGGGATGCCCCGGGGTGGTGATGTCAACGCAACGCCGGAGGTCGAGGGAGTACCACCGCTCATCGGGTGAGAAACTCCGGTAGGAGACCGACACAGGATCGCCGAGGCGGGTGTTCGGGGTGTAGCTGAAGCTCGAGACCACGCGCCGCGCACCCGGGTACTCACAGGACGTTCCCGCCGGTTCGGCGCTGTCGCCGGGGACGGCCACGCCGTCCACGAGGACGTACCGGCGATCATGCTCGTGCGGCTCCAGCCCGTCGCTGTGATAGTGCCTGGTGTCGGCACGGTAGGGGTGGTCGTGCATCCCGTCGTTGCAGTCGCCGGGCTCCTCCGGCTCGGCCGGTGGCTCGGGCAGCGGGCCGGTCATCAAGGGCTCCGCCAGTGGCTGCCCCTCACCGGGATAGCCGGCTGCGGCCTCCGCCGCCCACCAGCGGGCCTCCGCGGAGGCGTAGCCGCGCCGCATCCAGGCCTGGGTCTGCGCGTTGGCGGACAGTTCGGCGATGTACGCCGGCCGGTCGTGGCTGCGAATCTCGGGCTCGAAGCGGGCGATCAGCGCCGCCGAGCATCCCTCGCCGGTCACCAGGGGGGCCTCATGCGCCGGGCCGGCGGACTCCAGCAGCCCCTGGTGGGTCACGAGCCGGCCGGTGGACTCGGCGACGCTGACGCGCTCGGCCATCCGGTTGCACCAGGCGGTGGAATAGACGCCCCCCGGAGCGCTCCCGAATTCGCGGTTGTGCACCCACTCGTGCACGACGGTGTCGACGGTCGTCAGCCACCACCTCTCGGTGATCAGGGAAACGAAGTTGATCCCGCCCACGGGGGCGCACGCCGCGGCCCCTTCGCCGCACCGGTTGGGTTGAGCGGAGATGGTGTGCATCATTTCCGCCGTCTCGGGATCCTCGGCCGCCAGCCGCTCCAAGGTTGCGGTGATGACTTGGCGCGAAGGCCCCGAGAGCAGCCCCAGGCCGTCGCCGAACTTCGTCGTGTAGAAGGGCAGCACCGTCGCCAGGCGGGCCTCCATCTCGGCGATGCTGATCCCCTCGGCCGACGGTTCCAGGTCCATCAGGTGGCCCCACCAGGCCGGGCAGCCGGCTTCGGGAGCGGCGTGCGGGTCGGTCGGCGGATCCTTGGGGCAGTGCGACGGCAGCGACCAGGCGAACTCCGCGGGCAGCGGCACGAGTCCGAGGGCGCGGGCCAGGAAGACCGCCAGCTCGGCCCGGGTGACCGCCTCGTCGGGGCAGAAGCGCAGCGGGTCCCGCTCGCAGTCGACGGCGATCCGTGCGCCGGCCACGGCGTCGATGTCGGCCTCGTGGGCGTGGCCCCCGGTGTCGAGGAAACCCGCCGGGGGCGCCGCCTCGAGATCGAAGGCGCGCACCAGCATCGTCGCCGTCTGGGCTCGACTCGGCGCCTCGTCGGGGCAGTAGCGCAGCGGGTCGGTCCGGCAGGCGATGGCGATCTCCCGTTCGGCCAGCCGCTCCACGAAACGCGCCCACGGATCGGCGGCGTCCACGTCGGCGAACCGCGAGGCGCGCACGGCGGGGGCGGAGTCTCCGAGCGCTCGGACCAGCCACACCGCAACCGTGGCGCGCGTCACCGGCTCGTCCGGGCAGAACATGCCGTCGCCACAGAGGGTGCCCTCGAACACGCCCTCGGCGGCGAGCACGTCGATCGCCGGTTTGTGGACCCCGCCCGGGACGTCCGCGAAGCCGTCCTGCTTGGCCGACGCCGCGCTCGGCACCGCCACGACCAGCGAGGCCGACGCCGCGGCCACCGCCAGGAGCCGCACGCCACGACCGGTCACTGCCGCCCCGCCCGGCACCCGGCGGCCTCCGTCGCTTCCCCAGACCCCGATCGGGCCCTCGTGAGCCTCAGGCGCCGGGGCCGCCGCCGATGAGCGGGGGCTCGCAGGACCAGGGGAAGTCGATCCAGAGGTCGGTGCGGCGCCACACGTAGTCGCACTGCACCACCGAGATGGGCTTCTCGTAGAGGACGGCGGTGCGCACCTCGCCGACCCTGGCGGTGCAGAAGTCGCGGACCATCTCCAGGGTGTGGCCGGTGTCGGCCACGTCGTCGGCGATGAGCACGCGGGCGTCGTCGAGGTCCACCAGCTCCAGGTAGGGGGGCAAAACGATCGGCACCTCGTGGCGCTCGTCGATGTCGGTGTAGTACTCCACGTTCATCACGAAGATGTTCTTGGTGCTGAGGGCGTAGCCCAGCGAGCCGGCGATGAACAGGCCGCCCCGGGCGATCGACAGGATCACGTCGGGGCGGAAATCCGACTCCACCACCATCTGCGCCAGCTTCCGGGCGCCCAAGCCGTAGGCGTCCCAGGTCAGGATCTCCCGCTGCTCGCTCATGGTCCCTCCGTGTTGGTGGTCGGTCGGTGCGGGTGCCGGCCGGCGTCTGCCGGCCTCGATCGGTCTCCCGCTGCCTCGGTTGTTGCTGATCGGTGCGTCAGCCGGTCGGTCCGATGCCGCTCGACGGTCCGGTGCGGCTGCGCAGCCGCCGAGCCGCCCGTCAGTCGTAGTCGTAGAAGCCGGCGCCGGTCTTGCGGCCGAGGCGCCCGGCGGCCACCATCCGGCGCAGCAGCGGCGGCGGGGCGTAGAGCCGCTCGGCGTACTCGGCGTGCATCACCTCGGCGACGGCCTCGATGACGTCCAGGCCGATGAGGTCGCAGAGCTCGAGCGGGCCCATGGGGTGGGCGCAGCCGTACTTCATGCCGGCGTCGATGTCGGCGACGGTTGCCTGGCCGGTGTCGGCCATCTGGATGGCCGCCAGCAGGTAGGGCACCAGCAGGCGGTTCACCACGAAGCCGGCCCGGTCCTCGCAGCGGATGACGTGCTTGCCGAGGCGCTCGGTGCCGAAGGCGACCACGGCGTCGACGGTCTCGGGGGCGCTGGCCACCGAGCGGACCACCTCCACCAGCGGCTGCACCGGGGCGGGGTTGAAGAAGTGCATGCCCACCACCTGCTGGGGGCGCTGCGTGGCGGTGGCCAGGTCAATGATGGCGATGGAGGAGGTGTTGGAGGCCAGCACGGCGTGCGGCGGGGTGACGGTGTCGAGCAGCCCGAAGATGCGGCGCTTCTCGTCGAGGTTCTCGATGACGGCCTCGATGACGAGGTCGCAGCCGGCCAGGTCGGCAAGGTCGTGGGAGTACGACAGTTTGGCGGCGGCGGCGTCGTGGGCCTCGGCGGTGATGCGGCCCCGCGCCTGCGCCTTGCCGAGCGAGGTGCCGATGCGCTGCTGCGCCTGCTCGACGGCGGCGGCGTCGATCTCGGTGACGGTGGTGTGGACGCCGCTGCGGGCGCACACCTCGGCGATGCCCGAGCCCATCGTGCCGCCGCCCACGACCCCGACCTTCTGAATGTCCATCCGGCTGACCCCTCTGCCTCGTGGCTCTCCGCCGCCCGCTTCGACCCGCACCGGCTGGCGGGACGGCTGCGACCGTAGCGTGCCCGCTCCGGGCACGCGGGGCACTCCGGGCGGCCGCCGCGGCGCGCCATCCCGGCCCCGGATGCAGCAGCGGGCCAGGCTCCGCGCCGGAATGACCGCTGGGGGTGGGACGACCGCGGGAGGCCGGCGAGGGCGGAACCGGCGAGGGCGGCTCGGACCGCTGCGGCAGGATGCTGTCGGACACGACCCGGATAGCGTGCCGAGGGTCATGGTTGCATCCGATCGTCCCGAA
>JAGWAL010000020.1:32858-37129 GCA_021296415.1 Acidimicrobiia bacterium
CGGCTTCCTGGGGCCCAACGGCGCCGGCAAGACGACGATCACCCGGATGCTGTGCACGCTGCTGCGGCCCAGCGCCGGCAGCGCCACAGTGGCGGGTTTCGACATCGTGCGCCAGGCCGGTGAGGTTCGGCTTCAGATCGGGGTGACGCTGCAGGAAGGTGCGCTGGACGACAAGCTCACCGGCCGGGAGCTGCTGAGGTTGCAGGGCCGCTTCTACGGGCTGAGCCGGGCCGAGGTGGACCGGCGCATCGACGAGGTGTCGCCGATCCTGGACACCGCCGCCATCGACCGGCGCATCGGCACCTACTCCGGCGGCATGAAGCGGCGGCTGGACGTGGCGGCGTCGCTCCTGTTCCTGGACGAGCCCACCACCGGGCTGGACCCGATGTCGCGGGCCGCCGTGTGGGATCAGGTAGCACGGCTGCGCTCCGAGTTCGGGATGACGATCTTCCTGACCACGCAATACCTGGAGGAGGCCGACGCCCTGGCCGACCGCGTGGGGATCATCGACGAGGGCCTGCTGCGGGCCGAGGGGCCGCCGGAGGAGTTGAAGCGCCAGATCGGCGCGGACGTGATCGTGGTGCGGGTTTCCGAGCATGGTGGCACGGGCGCCGGCGGAGGTGATGCGATCGCCGGGGCCGCTGGGGGCGATGCGACCGCCGGAGCCGCCGGAGGCGCCGGGGGCGATCCGGCCGCTGGGGGCGATCCGGCCGCTGGAGGCGCTGCGGGCGATGCGGTCGCTGGGGGCGCCGGTGACGCCGGCGTGGCCCGGGCGGTGGCGGTGCTGCAGGACCTGCCCGGGGTGTCGCACGTGGAGGCACACGGCAACGAGGTGACGGTGGCCAGCGAGGACGGGGCGGCCACGATCAGCCCGGTGGCGGTCGCCCTCGCCGACGCCAACCTGTCGGCCCACGCTCGACGACGTGTTCCTGGACCTCACGGGGCGGCACATCGTCGTCGACGAGGATTCCCACGACCCACAGGCCGGCGGATGACGACCGCAACCCGGCCACCGCGGCACCACCGGCGCGACCACCCATAGGGGGGGTGAATCATGAGCGAGACAACACTCGGCGACCCGGCCATGGGTTCCGGCAAGCACAGCGCGGGAGACGGGGTCGCCGTGGCCCGCAGCGGCGCCGGCACCGGACCGATCGGGGCCCGGGACCGGGGATTCTGGCACGACCTGTTCGCCGTGGGGCACCGGGCGGTGATCCTGCTGCCGCGGGACATGGCGGCCATCATCCCGGCGCTCATCGTGCCGATCTTCTTCTATGCGGTGACCATCGGCGCCCTGCAGGACGTGGCCGGCTTCGCCAACATCGGCCTGGACTGCTGGCGCTGGTGATGACCGTGACCGGCATTTCCCGGGCCCACAGCCTCGTGCTGGACGTGCAGGGCGGCTACTTCGACCGGCTGCTGCTGACGCCCGTGAACCGCTGGGCGCTGCTGCTGGGCATGTTCGTGGCCGACACCATCGTGCTGCTGTTCCTGTCGCTGCCGGTGCTGGGGATGGGGCTGGCGCTGGGGGTGCGGTTCGCCACCGGCGCCGCCGGGATGGTCACATTCGTGGCCATCGTCACCGTGTGGGGGCTGGCGTACACGGGGTTCCCGTATGCGATCGCCCTGCGGACCGGCAACCCGACGGCGGTCAACAACTCGTTCCTGCTGTTCTTCCCCCTGGTGTTCCTGACGCCCGCCTGGATGCCCCGCGACGCCCTGACGGGCTGGCTGGCGGCCATCGCCGCCTGGAACCCGGTGACCTACATCATCGAGGGGTTGCGCACCCTGGTGGTCGGCTGGGACGGCGTGGCATTGGGCAAGACCATGGCCGCCGTCGGCGGCATCGGCGCCCTCTCGCAGTACCTGGCCTTCTCCGCCCTCCGCAGCCGCACGAGGCCCTGAGCCGGGTCTGAGCAGGCTGGACCGCGTATTGCGAGATGTCGACCTCACCCAGTAACCAGGAGACGACCTATGTCGAGGTCGACGTCTCCGCCTGGCTTCCCGCCGGCAGTGAGTCCGTCGGTACCAAGCCCAAGCGCTGGCTACGCGATCCCGAATCCGAGACCCGGTGGCTGATGAAGGATGCGACGCACAACCGACGAACAGATGGGACGTCTTACCGGAAGGGCGACGATTGGGCTGAGCGCATCGCCACCGGGGTGGCCGACCGACTGGGACTGCCAGCGGCTCGCACGGAGTTGGCCATTCAGCATGGCCGGGGCGAGACCCGGCTGGGTGTGATCAGCAAGTCGGTTGTAGCCGCCGGCGAAGAACTCATCCTCGGCAACGAGTTGCTGGCGCAACCCGCCTTCCGTCATGACAGGGCGGGCTACACGATCAGCGCGGTTCGCGAGGCGCTCGAGGACGTCGAAGCCCCAACGAGCGTTGACTGCGAACTGGCCGCTTGGGACGTATTCGCCGGTTACCTGATCCTCGATGCCCTGATCGGCAACACCGATCGGCACGAGGAGAACTGGGCGATCATCGACAACGGCACCTCACGCCGTCTCGCTCCGACGTTCGACCACGCCTCAAGCCTTGGATTCCAACTCGACGATGCGGCGAAGGAGCGCAGGCTGAGAACCAACGACCTGGGCTACACACCCGAGGCGTGGGCTGATCGAGCCAGAACGGAGTTCGCCGGGAAGCCACATCTCTCGGAAGTGGCACTTGAGGCCCGGAGGATGCAGGGCAGCGAGAAGCGGGACCATTGGCTCAGCCGATGCGAAGACGTGGAGCGACTCATCGAACCGATCCAGCTCGTACCGCAGCACCGAATGTCAATGTCGGCGCGTGAGTTCGCGGAGCGCGTCCTTCGACGCAACAGGGAACGCCTGTTGGCTGTCTGACGCCCACTACGCTCGTTGCAGCCCACCGCCCAATCCAACTGTCGCACTCCAGCCATATGGTGGCCGAATGACTGAGCACGCCGACCGTCGCCTCTACGCCACGTGGCGCCACCCCGAGGGCTTAATTCACCCCGTCGGGATCCTCACACGGCGCGGCTCGGATAGGCCGGACGGAGAGGTGTCGTTTCGCTTCGTCTATTTGAAGTCGGCCGAGCAGCTCAAAGGGTTCAGGCACCTCCCCGGGTTGCCCGACCTCCACCGGGTCTATGACAGTCCTCACCTGTTCCCTGTGTTCCGGAACCGGCAGATGCCTCGACGACGGCCCGACTATGAGGACTACGTTCGAGAACTCGACTTGGAAGTGACAAGCGACCCCTTCGAGGTCCTCGCCCGCAGCGAAGGGTGGAGAGCGACCGACCGGATCGAGGTCTTCGCTTACCCCGACCGGACGTCGGAGGGCGACATCACGACGCTGTTCTTCGCCCGGGGAATCCGGCACCTGGACGGCGCCGCAGAAGCGGTATCCAGAGTCGAAAAGGGCGACGTCCTGAACCTGGTCGACGACGCCGACAACGACATCAACCCACTGGCCATGCTGATGAGCAATCGGACCAGCGAGACAGTCGGCTGGGTGCCGAACTACCTGATCGACATGATTCACGAGTTGCGGGATCCGTTCGGGGTCGACGTGGAGATCATTGCCGAGCACGTCAACCCGGCAACCACTCCCCCGCACATGCGGTTGCTTTGCCGGTTGCAAGCGCCATGGCCGGACGGCTACGAGCCACTCTCGGCACAGGAGTTCCAGCCAATCGTCTCCTGACGGGGCTTGGCCCGCGGCGCCGCTCAAGCAATTGTGCAACCCTGAAACGCGCGGCATCAGGTGCCAGTTTTCAGGGCTCCACAATTATCTGCGAAATCAGCGCGCACCCGTCAAGGATCCGCCCGCCGGGGATTCCCAACTGCCGGCTGGGCGGAATACCGGTCGAGGTGGGGGCGTTGTACAGGGCGTAACAGATCGAAGCACGGGCTCTTGCGGCACGGCCGGCGGGGCTTGTGGCGTGGATTCGAGGAGGAGCTTGTGAACCGTCAGTCTGGTCAGCCCCCGTTTGGGACTCCCGGTGGGCCTGGTGGGCCTGGGCCTGGTCGGCGTGGGCCTGGTGGGCCTGGACATCCGGGTGGTGGCCATCCCGGCGGTGGCTATCCGGGGCAGCCCGGTGGACCCGGCGGTGGGCAGCCGGGTGGGCCTGGTCAGCCTGGTGCCGGGGCGGCGCAGGAGGCGCCGAGTGCTCTGGAGGTGTTCGGGCGGGATCTGACGGCTCTGGCTCGGGCGGACGGGTTGGACCCGGTGATCGGGCGGGACGATGAGATCCGCCGCACCGTGCAGGTTCTCTCCCGGCGCACGAAGAACAACCCGAT
>JAGWAL010000001.1:0-547 GCA_021296415.1 Acidimicrobiia bacterium
CAGTCCCAGCGCCACGGCGGTGGCGAATCCCGCCAGCAGCCAGAATCGCACGATGACCCAGGTCTCGTGCCAACCCTGCTTCTCGAAGTGATGGTGGATCGGCGCCATCGCGAACAGGCGCCGCCCTCCCATCGACTTGAAGACCCCGATCTGCAGGATCACCGACAGGCACTCCACCACGAAGAGGGCGGCCATGATCGGCAGCAGCAGGTGGGTGTTGGTCGCGAGCGCCAGGCAGGCCAGGGCGGTGCCGATGCCGAGGGCCCCGGCATCGCCCATGATGATCTGGGCCGGTGCGGCGTTCCACCACAGGAACCCGACGCAGCCGCCGAGCATGGCGGCCCCCACGACGGCCAGATCCAGGGCGTGGGGCAGGTTGTACAGCTCCACGTGCCGGAATGCCCAGTACCCGATGATGGTGAAGGCGGCGAAGTTGAAGATGCTGGACCCCGCGGCCAGTCCGTCCAGCCCGTCGGTGAAGTTGACCGCGTTGGAGGCTCCCACGATGATCAGGACCGCCCAGAGGCTCCAGCCCACCGGGCCCATG
>JAGWAL010000001.1:836-81932 GCA_021296415.1 Acidimicrobiia bacterium
GCTTGTGGGCGTGCGTCTCGGGCCCGTCGCTGCGGATCGGCTGGGTGAGGTTCCGAGCCCGGAAGAAGGCGATCAGCAGACGCGTGCCCGCCAGGGACACCACGACCGCGATGGCGGCGGCGAGCAGGAGCCGGATCACCGCGCCGGCACCTCCCTCCCCGCGGCGGCCAGCAACTGGCCCACAACCTGGCGATCGTCGAAGGGAAGCACCCGATCGCCGATGATCTGCGTGGTCTCGTGGCCCTTGCCCGCCACGATCACCACGTCGCCGTGGCGAGATCCCTCCAGCGCGGCCGCGATGGCGCGCCGGCGGTCCAACTCGATCTCCGGTGACACCGCCGCCGCGCCGGCCATGATCGCCCGGGCGATACTCGCCGGATCCTCCCGCCTCGGGTTGTCGGAGGTGATGATGACTCTGTCGGCGAGGCGGGAGGCGATGGCGCCCATCGCCTCCCGCTTGCTCGCATCCCGATCGCCGCCGCAGCCGAAGACCACGGTCAGGCGAGCATGCACCGGGGCAAGGGTCCGCCCCGCGCTGAGCAGCTGCTCCAATGCTGCCGGAGAGTGTGCAAAGTCCACGATGACCGCAACCGGGTCGTCGGCCACCACCTCGAAGCGCCCCGGCAGGTCCGGCGCGCACTCCAACCCGGCGCGGATGTGCACAGGATCCGCGCCGAGAGCCTGCGCCGCCGTCGCCGCAACCACCGCGTTGGCCACGTTGTGGGAGCCGCCCAGGGGCAGGGAGATCTCCGTGCCCCGCCAGCGGAACCGGCTCGAGCGAGCCGAGGAATCCAGTGGCTCGGCATCGGCGACCGAGCAGCGTCGCACATCACCGGTGAGGCCGCCGGCCAGACGTCGGCCCCACGAGTCGTCGGTGCAGACGACGCTGATGGCGGTCCGGTGAGGCTCGAAAAGCCTCGACTTGGCCCCGAAGTAGTCCTCCATGTCCCGGTGGTAGTCCAGATGCTCGGGAGAGAGGTTGGTGAAGGCCGCCACGGCGAACCGCAAGCCGTCGACCCTCTGCTGGGTCAGCCCGTGTGAACTGACCTCGACGGCCGCGGCGGTCGCCCCGGCGAGGCGTGCGCTCGCCAGCCGCCGGGCCAACTCGGTGGCCCGCGGGGTGGTGAGGGCCCCGGCCAGGGTGCTGACGGTTGCGCAAGGCCGTCCCGCTGCGCCGAGGATCGCCCCCAGCAGGTGCGTGACGGTGGTCTTGCCGTTCGTCCCCGTCACGCCGACGAGTTCCAGGTGCTCGTGGGGGGACCCTGCGTGAGCGAGCGCCAGGGGACCCACCGCGGCGCGCGCCTCGGTTACCAGGACCTGCGGCAGCGCCACCGGGACGGGACGTTCGACCACCAGTGCGGCGGCTCCGGCGGCGGCCGCCGCGGCGGCGAAGTCGTGGCCGTCGTGTGATCCGCCCGGCAGGCAGCAGAACAGTGCTCCGGCACTCACCTCGCGGGAGTCCTCACACACCGTCGCGATCAGCGGGTCGACTTCCCGCACCCCGGCCGGGAAACGCAGTTCGTGGGCGAGCCGGCTCCGGTCGAGCAGTGCCCGCAGGGATGCCTGCTCCTCAGCCATCGCCGCCTCCCGCCGGGAGCGCCGCCAGGACGACGTCGGAGGTGCCCCCCGGCGGCGGCACCATCATCCGCCGCAGGGCGATCTGGGCGATCTCGGCGAACGCGGGCGCCGCGGCACTCCCGCCGTAGATCGTCGTCGTGGGTTCATCGATCAGTACCACGACGGAGATCTGCGGATCCGACGCGGGGGCGAAGCCGGCGAACGCCGCCACGTAGCGGTAGTTCCCCGCCGCGTCCTCGTAGCCGCCGTCGGGGTGTGGCTTGCGGGCCGTGCCCGTCTTGCCCGCCACCTCGTAGTTCTCGATCGCCGCCATCCTGCCCGTACCGTCGGCCACCACGTCGCGGAGGATCAGGCGCATGTGGGCGGCAGCCGTCGTGGACATGACGCGGCGCGCCGCGGTGGTCGGCTGGGGGGTCGTGCTGGTGCCGTCCGGCCCGATCACCTCCGCCACGATCCGTGCGGGCACGTAGACGCCGTCGTTGGCGATCGTATTGAAGGCCATGAGCAGTTGGATCGGGGTCAGCGAGACGCCCTGGCCGATGGCGATGGTCGCCAGGGAGGTGCCCGACCAACCGGACACCGGCTGCAGCAGGCCCGGCGACTCGCCGAAGAGGCCGAGCCCGCTCGTCCGGCCGAGCCCGAACCGCCGGAGGTAGTCGTAGAGCCCCGACGCACCGAGCCGGTTGCCCCAGAGGATCGTGCCGATGTTGGAGGACTGCACGACGATGTCGCGTACCGAGTAGTCGAGCGTCGGGTGCGGGCTGTAGTCCGTGAACTCCGAGTCGTGAATCGTGACGCGGTCCGGAACCGGGCGGGTCGTGGCGGGTGTCGCCAGGCCGGCGTCCAGCACGGCGGAGAAGGTCAGGCCCTTGATGACCGATCCGGGCTCGAACGCCCACGTGAGCGCCTTGTTCTCCGCGCCGGTGACCACCCGACCGTCCTCGTCCCGCGTCGCTGTGGACATGGCCAGGATCTCCCCGGTGGCCGGGCGCCCGACGACGATCACGCCACCCTTCGCGTGGGTCTCGCGAACTTGATCCGAGAGGATCCGGGCCGCCTCGAACTGCAGCAACCGGTCGACCGTCAACCGCAGGTCGGAGCCGTCCACCGCGGGCACCAACTCGCTGTGACCTCCCGGGACGCTGCGCCCGCCCGGGTACTGCTCGCGAACCACCGAACCGGGCGCGCCCACCAGGAGGTCGTTGTAGAGGAGTTCGATGCCGGAGGTGCCGTTGTGGTCCAGGCTCACCGAGCCGACGATCTCTGCGGCGCTCCCACCCAGCGGGTAGACCCGGAGCGGCTCGGGCCGCGTGCCGATGCCCGGCAGGTCGAGGGCTTCGACCGCGGCCGCCTGCTCGGGGGGGACCTGCCGTTGGATGTAGACGAACTGGCCGGGAACCGACATCTTCTGGGCCAGGGGCGTGACCTCGGTTCCCAGCACAGGCGCCAGAACCGTCGCCCTGTCCAGCGGATCTTCGATCTTGGACGGATCGGCGAAGACCGTCGCCCACTCCGCGGAGGTGGCCAGCGGCTCGCCGGAGCGATCCAGGATGTCTCCCCGCAGGCCGATCGTTTCCGTCGTCCGGAGCCGATGATCCTCGCCCCAGGCCACGATCCTCTCGCCCTGCCGGAATTGCAGGTCGAACGTCCGCCAGACGAGGCCGGTGGCCATTCCCATCAGCGCCAGCACCAGCACCACCCTGCGGCCCGGCGATCGGTAACGGCCGCGCCTCGCTGTCCCCGCCGCAGGCCCATGGCCTGTCGACCGGTCCCCGCCCGCCCGCGACGCTGCACCTCGACGACCACGAGCCGGGCTCACGGTGCGGGAGCTTCCGACGGGACCAGGTAGACGATCGTCGTCGGCGTCACCATCCCCAGACGGTCACGGGCCTCGGTCCGCAGGACCGCCGGCGAGAGCAGCTGGGCGCGGCGCAGGCGCAGCTCGCGGTCGGCGGCGGTCGCCTCGGTCATCCGGTCGTTCAGCTGATCAATCCGCCCCTGGGCCTCGGTGACGACCGCCTGCAGGACACCGATGACGAACAAGCCGACGAACAGGGCGAACACCACGGCGAGCCCGATGCGGCCGATCCTCAGCGGCTTGGCGCGCGGCCTCGTGACGACGCGGAGGTGAGCCTCCCGGCGCGACCGGGGCGTCGGTGCCTGCGGCGACGGCTGCGGGCGGTTCACGACGGGGCGACCGGCAGCTTCTCGAAGGAGCGCATCCGGGCACTCCGCGAGCGTGGGTTGCCCTGTACCTCCGCCGCGCCCGGTCGCTGCGCGCGCCGGGCGAGCAGGCGGATGCACCCCACGGCGCCGCACACGCAGGGCAGCCGCGGTGGGCACGTGCAGCCACCCGCGACGGCGTCGCGCAGCGTGTCCTTGACGATGCGATCCTCACCGGAGTGGTAGCTCAGGACCACTCCCCTGCCGCGTGGCACAAGGTGGCCGATGGCCTCGGTGAGCGCCGGGCCGATCTGTTCGAGTTCGTCGTTGACCGCTATCCGCAGCGCCTGGAAGGTGCGTTTGGCGGGGTGCCCGCCACGGCGCCGGCTCCGCGCGGGGACGGCCGAGCGCACGGTCTCGGCCAACTCCCCGGTGTCGCGCAGCGGCCGGCTCGCCACGACGGCGGTGGCGATGCGCTGGGCGTGGGGCTCGTCGCCGTAACGACGCAGCAGGCGCGCCAGGCGCCCGGTGGACCATTCGTTCACGATCTGAGCGGCGCACAGCGCGGCGCCGGGATCCATGCGCATGTCGATCGGCCCGGCCTGGCGGTAGCTGAACCCCCGGTCGGGATCGTCGAGTTGCATCGAACTAACACCCAGATCGAAGAGCACGCCTGCGAGACAGTCGATGTCCCACTCGACGAGCGCCTCGCTGAGACGGTCGAAGCGCCGTTGCCGCAGCCGGACCTCGCCCGGCAGTCGCTGCGCGGCGATGGCCAGCGCCACCGGATCGCGGTCCAACCCGACGAAGGTCAGATCGGGGCGCCGCTCCAGCAGGGCCGCGGTGTGACCCCCGGCGCCGACGGTGGCGTCGAGGAGGATCCCCGGGGGGATCGGCTCCAGCGCCGCGACGACCTCCCGGAGCATGACGGGATCGTGCCCGCCGCTCCCGGCACCCTCATGAGTGGTCACGGTGCCGCCGCACCCGTCGCTCGCCGCTCAGCAATCCCTCGGTTGCCAGGACCTCGCGGAGATTTCTCCCGACGCAAGGGGTATGGCAAGTGGGCGGAGTAGGGATTTGCTGTCCTCCTGTCAACCGAGGGATTGCTGAGCGGCGAGTTCCTGCCGGGTGATCGTTCACAACCAACTGCTTTCGGCCCAGGCTTCCAGGCCGGTCTCGTCGATGTAGGAGCCCGCATCGCCGACGGACTCCAACCAGACGTCGGTGTTCCACAACTCGATTCGCTCGCCGACCCCGGCCACGAAGACGCTTGCATCGCTGCGGTCGGCGTCCACGGCGAGCACGTCGCGCAGGGGTTCGGGGACGACGATGCGCCCCTGGGCGTCCGGCCGCACGGAATAGCCGTTACCGGTGAACCAGCGCAGCAGGTTCTGGCCACTCCCCCGGGCGCGCACCTCCTGCTCGAGCCGACGGTAGGCGGCATCAAAGCTCGCCTGACGCCACAGTCCCAGGCATGGGCTCCCCGGTACGCGGCCCAGGACGCAGCGGTCGTCGGCGTCTGCGCCCTGGCGGAACTCGGGGGGCAGGGAGACACGCCACTTCCCGTCGATGGAGCGCTCGTGGCTGCCGGAGTATGTTCTATCCATGTTCGGCTCGTGGCTCGAGGTCTGCCGGGCGACCCGTCTTGCAACCCGACCAGTCAGAGTATAGGGACTAGTCCCCTTTTCTCACCACAATAACCCATTGGTCCCCACCAAACAAGCATCCCGACCCGCCCGGGCGTCCCACCGACCCTCGTAACGGGTTGCAGCCCACCCGGCGCTGCGGGCCGCGCCGCTACTCCCGGGTCGTCAGCGCCACGCTGAGGGCGCCGAGCATCCGGTCCTCGGCGACGGCGACACCGGCGGCGGACTCGGCAAGGTCCCGAGCCAGCGCCCGGCGCTCCGGCTGGGCCAGCGCGCAGAGGTCGGCCAGTTCCGCCGGGTCCCAGCGGCGCAGCAGGCCCGATTGGAATCGTGCGCACGTGCGGCTGCGCCGCTGGGACAGACCGACGACCTTGCGTCCCTCCACGAACACCTCGCCCGGGCCGCGCCCCGCGTAGCAGACGAGCGAGCCCCAGCGGCCCGCCTCGTAGGCGCCCTCGTGCACCTCGCCGGCGATCCCGCACTCGGCGAGCGCACGCTGCCAGGCCCGCCCCAGCCAGACGAAGGCACGACCGGCATCGGGATGCCACAGCGGATCGTCCCGCGGGATCACCACATCCACCCACAGCAGATCGACCGGAGACACCAGCACCACCCCGCCACCGGAGCGACGCCGCAGGATCGGCAGGTTGCGCTGGCGCGCCGCGGCCGCATCCACCGTCCCGGGTCGCTGCCCGCTCCCGAGCACGACCGCCCCGGCGACCGGGCGCATGATCCAGAGCTCGCGCCGCGGCCGGGATCCGACACGGATTCCGTGCAGAGCCCGCACCGATCCGCTCCGCTCGACGGTGGGCCAGGATCCCCCCGGATCGGCGGGCGGCGGGGAGGCGCCGCGGCACGTCACGCCGACAGGGCTCTGTCGTCGCGCAGGTAGGCGCTCCAGTGGTCGGGGACCTCGCCGGTGCTGAGACGGATCAGCGCGGTCCAGGTCGGCGGCTGCGGCGTACGGCGGAGGCCCATGCCGATCTCGCTCGGCAGCCGATCGCGTTTGCGCGTGTTGCAGCGGCGGCAGGCCGCCACGACATTGTCCCAGGTGTGGCCTCCCCCGCGACTGCGCGGGCGCACGTGATCGATGCTGTCGGCGCGGCGGCCGCAGTACTGGCAACTGTGATTGTCGCGAGCCAGCACACCCCGCCTGCTGAGCGAGCCCCGCCGCATGAAGGGCACGCGCACGTAGTACTGCAGCCTCACGACCGACGGGATCTCCACACTCAGGTGCTCGGATCGCAGCACCACGCCCGAGAGATGGACCGCGTCCGCCTTGCCGTCGAGCACCAGCACGGCGGCGCGGCGGCCCGGCACGACGCTCAGCGGCTCGTCCGTCGCATTGAGTACCAGGGCCAGGCTCACGGTCTCACAAGCTAGCCCCATGGCGCGCATTGCCCCAGCCCCCGCCACGGCGCCTGCGGAATCGCCTGAACGATCGCGCCCAGGCGAGCCACGCCATCACGTCGTCAACGGACGGATGCTGTGCAGGATCGCCGTAGGCCGTCACCGACCGGAAGGATCGGTACGGAGCCGAGACGACCGATCGCACCTGCAGGAGCGACTCCCTCCAGAGTGCAGGTCGCCGCAGCACCGCCCAACCCACCACGAGCAACAGGCCGCCGAGCCGGCGATGTCGAGCGGTAATGCGACTTCTCCGGCCCACCACCGGCGTACCCTAGTGGTCGCGGTGAATCCGGTTGGGCGAGAACCATCGGGACTCGCCGAGAACACAGGCGAGCACGACCGGACCTGCCAACGTGACAAGCGCGAACCCCGAAGCGACAGCTCCACTCCCCGGCCAGGCAAGTTTCGCGTCGACATTCGAGGCGATCGCCGCCAACGTCGAACGCGTCGTCAAGGGGAAGCGCAGGCTCGTCCGGCTCCTGCTGCTCTGCCTCTTCGCCGAGGGCCACGTGCTCCTGCGGGATCCGCCGGGCGCAGGCAAGACCGTCCTCGCCAAGACCGTGGCCCGCTCTCTGGGGCTGGAGTTCGGCCGTGTGCAGTTCACGCCCGACCTGCTGCCCAGCGACGTCGTCGGGGTGTCGCTGTGGAACCCCGTCCAGAACGGCTTCGAGTTCAGGCCCGGTCCGGTCTTCGCCGGCCTCCTGCTGGCGGACGAGATCAACCGCACCTCGCCGCGGACGCAGGCCGCGCTGCTCGAGGCCATGGCCGAGCGACAGGTCACCGTGGACGGGACCACCCACGGTCTCGCCTCGCCGTTCCTGGTGATCGCCACGGAGAACTCCGAGGAGATCGAGGGCACCTTCCCCCTCCCGACCAGCCAGCTCGACCGCTTCTGCATGAGCCTGAGTGCAGGGTTCCCCGATCGCGCCGCGGAGTCGGAGATCCTGGAGTCCCACCGCTGTGGGACCCCGCTCGACTCACTGCCGCCGGTCACCGACACCGCGGCCGTCCGAGCAATGATCGACACCGTCCGCTCGGTCCACGTGGCGCCCGCGGTGCGGGACTACCTCGTCGATCTGGCCTTCAACAGTCGCGCCCATGGCGCCATCGCCGGCGGCATGTCGCCGCGCGCAACACTGGCGCTTCAGCGCACCGCACAGGCACGAGCCGCGGCCGCCGGTCGGAACTTCGTGCTCCCCGATGACGTGAAAGAGGTGGCGCGGCCGATCCTGGCGCATCGCATGACCCTTCACCAGAGCGCGCAGTTCGCCGGCACCACCCCTGTCGCGGTGATCGACGAGATCCTGACCGACACGCCCAGCCCACCGGTGAGCGTCCGCTGACCGGACCATCGCCGTGACCCGAGCCGGCGTCCTGACCCTGCTCCCGGCCCTGGTGTTCGGGGCGGCAGCGCTGCTCTTCGGGCTGCCGGAACTCTTCTTCGTCGCGGCGACCTGCGTCGGTCTGGCTCTGGCGGCCGGTGTGGCGGTCGTATTGCGGCCGCCGCTGCAACTCGCCTGCACGCCCGCCCGCCGGCGCATCCCCGCCGGGACACCGCTCGGCATCGATGTGCGCGTCAGCAACAGGGCCCGGCGGCGCACTTCCCCGCCGACCATCCTCATCGACGAGTCGGCCGATCTTCCGGGGGTGGTTCTGAGCCTTCCCCCGATGCCCTCCGGGGCGCTCCGCGAGGAGCGCTACCACCTGTCGACACCCCGGCGCGGCTGGCGCCACATCGGGCCGTTGTCGTTCGAGGTGGCCGATGCCTTCGGGCTGGCACGGCACAGCCACCGTGCCGCCCCGCGCAACAGAGTCCTCGTGTGGCCGCGGATCGAGGATCTGGCCGGCTTCTCCGGGACGATCGATGATGCCACCGAGCGACGCCGGCGCGCCCGGATCGTGCCCGGCGCCGAGACGGACTTCCACAGCCTCCGGCGCTACGAGCCGGGCGACGACCCGCACCGGATCCACTGGCCCTCGAGCACCCGAAACCAGGAACTGCTCGTGCGCCGATTCGAGGCGGTCCAACGACCGGAGACCCTGCTGTACCTGGAGACCGACGCCGCCGCCGCGGCTCCCGAGGTCTTCGAGCGGATGGTCTCGGCGGCCGCCGGGCTCGCCACCCTGGCCGCCGCCGATGCCGGGTCGGTGCGGCTGATAACCCGCGGGGGAACCGAGGTACGCGCCACCGGAACCCCGGTACCGGTGCTCGACGCTCTGGCGTTCGTGTCGCAGAGCAGTTCCGACGAGCCGGCTGCCCCGCTGCTCCCGGTCGGCGCGGCGCGGATGATCCTCCTGGCGGTCGTCGGTGACATGACCCCCGACCGCCCGGACGACCTGCCCCGATTCCTCGGGCGACGCGTCATCCTGCAGTTCTGGCGGGACGAGCCCCCGTCGTCGCACCGCGACGTCGTGGCGATCGGCCCCGAGGAGGCGACGGCCGAGCGGTGGGCGGCATACCTTGCGCAGGGCCCGGGAGCAGCCTGGCAGCGGGACGCGTCGATCGCGGCCCAGGTGAGGGGATGAGCCGGACACCGCGCCCGCTGCCGGCAGCCTCCTCCCTGCCCGCCGAGGTCCTCCTGGTGGCAGTCACCGTCGCCAGCCTGCTCGGTGGTCTCCGACTGCTGCAGGACGGATCGTTCCTCGCACCGGTCATCGGCACGGCCCTCCTGGCACACGTTCTCGTGGCTCTCGTGCGGCGCGCCGGGCGCGGCGTCGGCTTGAGCACCCTGGTTTCCCTGGTCGGCGTCGCCGCGCTGCAACTCTGGGTGCACTACCCCCACACGACGCTCTACGGACTCCCGCGGCGAGCCACGCTCGAAGCCCTCTCGGACGACTTCGCGGGCGCCTGGGAGGTCGTCGCCTCGTCGCGCGTGCCCGTCGCCACGCAGACCGGACTGGTCGTCGGCGCGGCGGCGATCGCCTGGCTCATGCCGGTCCTCGCCGACTGGGCCGCATTCCGGGTCGGTGTGCGCGGTGAGGCTTTGGCCCCTGCCGGCATCGTCCTCGTGATCGTCTCACTCTTCGGAACCGACGAGGGTCGGATCCTCTATCCGACCCTGCTGGTGATCTGTGCCGTGGCGTTCGGATTGGCTCACCAGCACATCCGGTCCCCGAACCGCCGGCCGGTCAGCGGGCCCGAGGGCCGCCGGCCGCGCCGGCCGCGCCGGCCGCGCGGACTCCTCGCCGGCGCACTGGCGGTTGCAGGCGGGGTGCTGGTCACCGCGGCACTGCTGCCCGTGCTGTCCGACGGGCCGCTGCGGACACTGCTCGATCCCGAAGCCACTCCTTCCGAGGATGGGCGGAAGGTCGTGCTCAGCCCGCTCGTCTCACTCCCCGGACAGCTCCTGCAGAATCCCGGACAGGAGCTCTTCACCGTTCGCAGCAACCAGCGGGCCTACTGGCGACTGACCGCCCTCGGTGACTTCGACGGCACGGTCTGGTCCCTCGACGAGACGACCGGCTCAGCCACCGACTCTCTCATGAGCCTCGCCGCCACGACCGGTCCCGTCACCGAAGTGACACAGACCTACCGGATCGGTCGTCTGGCTGCGGTGTGGTTGCCCGCGGCCTACCAGCCGGTGGGATTCGAGGCGGCCGGAGCATCGTTCAGGGCGAGCTTCGAGCCGGTCTCCTCGACACTGCTCGTCGGC
Source organism: Acidimicrobiia bacterium (assembly GCA_021296415.1). Taxonomy (GTDB): domain Bacteria; phylum Actinomycetota; class Acidimicrobiia; order Acidimicrobiales; family CATQHL01; genus VXNF01. Next base: position 11,287 of record JAGWAL010000001.1, read on the forward strand.
TCGGCGCACCGGGACTCCGACGGCCTCGGCTACACCGTCCGGTCCGCCGTGCCGAGTTTCGAGCCCGCCTTCCTCGAATCGCTGCGCAACGATCCGGCAAGCGTTCCGCCGGGGTTCACCGAGTTGCCCGCCGACTTGAGCCCGGTGTTGGCCGAACTCGCCGCCGCTGTCACCGAGGGCCGGGCGGGGCCCTACGAGCAGGCCCTCGCCCTGCAGGACTGGTTCCGGAGCGGCTTCGAGTACGACCTCGAGGTGGCGCCCGGCCATTCCAGCTCCCGCCTGGAGGAATTCCTGCTCGCCGAGCGGAAGGGATACTGCGAGCAGTTCGCCGGCGCCTTCGCCACTCTGGCGCGGACGCTGGGATTGCCGGCGCGGGTCGCCGTGGGGTTCACCCCGGGTATCGCGCAGGAGACCGGCGGCGCCGGCGGCACGCTCTACAGCGTCCGGGGAGAGCACGCCCACGCCTGGCCGGAGATCTTCATCAGCGGCGCCGGATGGGTGGCGTTCGAGCCGACCCCGGGGCGCGGCGCGCCCGGGGCGGAGGCCTACACGTTCATCCCCGAGCAGCAGGACTCCCCCGGTCCGTCCACGGCTCCAACCCTCGCCCCGCCACCGCCGCCGGCCCCTTCCCCCGAGACCGGCGAGCGGCCGGCGCCGGCACCTCCGGCCGCCACCGGCGAGCCCGGCGACGGCGACGGCGCGACCCTCGCCCGGCGGGTAGCGGTGCTGGTGGGCCTGTCCGCTGCCGGCCTCGCCGGCGCCGCAGCCCTCTACGCGGCGGTCACGGCCGCACTCCGGCTCATCCAGCGGCAGCAGCGGCGGCGCTGGGCCGCAGGCGGCGCCGGGCGGAGCGCCATCGTGGCCTGGGAGGAGATCCTGGAACTCCTGCGACCTCGCGGCATCCGGCCCGGCGTCGCCGAGACCCCTCTGGAGTTGGCGCAGAGAGCGTCGGGCATCCTCGGAGCGGGACCCGAGGTGTGGCGGCGGCTGGCCTTCTGCGTCTCGGTGGCGGCGTTCGCCGGAGGCCCCATGCCGACCGAACTGGAGCAACAGGCCGGAACGGCGGCGTCAGCTATCTCCTCGACGCTGCAGGAGACCCGAACGCTCGCCCAGCGCCTGCGCGGGATCGCCGACCCTCATCCGTGGGCGCTGCTGTGGCGTCCCGGCCGCAGCGTCGCCTGAGCGTCTCGCGGCCGCGCAACTCGTGGGGGCGGACCCTACTCCCCGCGCTGGTCGCGGTTGAAGCGATCGCGCATCCGCTGCCCCGGTGTGCCCGTACCGTCGCGCCAGGCACCACTCAGAGGATTGCGCGAGATCTGCTGCAGCCCGGCCTTACCCACCAGGCGGGCGTTCCGTTCGAAGAACATCGCCGAGGCCAGCATGATGAGGAAACCCACGAACGACAGCCAGAACGACGTCGACAGCGTGAAGATCATGAAGACGATGCCCGCGATGAACCCCAGCACGGACCGCCGGAGGTTGCGGAAACCGTGGCGGAACACCGTCGTGGAACGGACCTCCTCGGCAAGTTCCGGGTCGGTCTCGTAGAGGTTCGCCTCGATCTCGCTGAGAATCCGTTGTTCGTCCTCCGACAGCGGCACAGGTCCGCCTCCCTTCCGGTTCCAGCCTTCGTGGTCGAGTCTTGTCGCCGGGGCCAGCCTACGGCGCGACGACACCCGCAAGTCTCGCACAAGCGGCGCACGGCCACAACGCATCAAGCTCAGGAAACCCGCTCCGATCTCCCTGGCGGGCTCCGGTGAGCCCCGGATGGGCGGGTGCTGGCCGGGGCGATGACCTGCGGGCCGAAGCGGGCCCTCAGGTCGTCCAGCGCCTCATCCAGCGCCGACGGGGGCGCGCTCGCCGCCTCCTCCAGACGCATCTGGATGCTCCCGTCGCCGAGCAGGCCGCCGGCACCGAGACCGAGGAGGCGCACCCCGGCGGCGACGTCCAGCAACGCCAGAAGCTCCTTGGCGGTGCGGGCGAGGTGCGGGGCATGGGCGGTCGCCTCCCGGAGGCGCCGCGAGCGCGTCACTGTCCGGAAGTCGCCGAACCGCAGCTTCAGGACGACCGTGCGGGTGGTGCACCCGGCGGATCGCAGGCGGCTGCCGAGAGAATCGGCCTGCCGGACGATCTCCTGCTCCAGCGCGGCACGATCGGTGACATCCCGCGGGAAGGTGACCTCCACACTCAGGGATTTGGGTGTTCGCGAGGCGACGACGGGTTGGGGGTCGCGGGCCTGGGACAGCTCTGCCAACCGGTGCCCGTGCGCCCTGCCGAAGGCCGCCACGAGGGTGTCGGTGGGCGTCGCGGCAAGGTCGCCGACGGTCTCGACGCCCATGTCGCTCAGGCGACGCAGCGTCGCCGGCCCCACGCCCCACAGCGCCCCCACCGGCAGGCGATGCAGGAAGCACAGGGCGTCGTGGGGTTCGATCACGACGGTTCCCGGGCCGGGCTCGATGCCTGCGGGCCCGGCACGCGGCTTGGCCGCCCGGGAGGCCAGTTTCGCCAGCAGCTTGTTGGAGCCGACGCCGACCGAGCAGGCCAGGCCCTCGCTGCTCTGCAGGTCGGCACGGATCCTTCGGGCGATGTCGCCGGGGGGCCCGAAGAGCCGCCGGGCACCCGCCACGTCCAGGAAAGCCTCGTCCAGGGACAGCGCCTCCACCAGCGGCGTGAACGACCGGAACAGTTCCATGATCCGCCCGCTCACCTCCCGGTAGTAGGCATGATCCCCGGCGAGGAACACCCCTTGCGGGCAGAGCCGCCGCGCCCGCACGGTCGGCATCGCCGAGTGCACGCCGAAGCGGCGCGCCTCGTAGGAGGCCGCGGCCACCACGCCGCGATCGCCGGTGCCGCCGACGATCACCGCCAGCCCCGCAAGTTCGGGACGGCGCCGCACCTCCGCTGCCGCGAAGAAGGCATCCATGTCGACGTGCAGAACGGTCGCGTCTCCCAGCGGCGCCATGGCGCCACGTTAGGTCGCGCCGCACCTCGCCGGGGCGCCCGGCTCGGTTCTCCCGGGGCCGCGGTCCCGGCGGGGCCCTAGCATGGTCCGGGTGAGCGGTGCCCAGGACGGGTTCCCGGCGCGCTCGGCCATGCCGGGGCGCCGGGCCAGAGCGGTGGCCATCGCGGCGATCCTGCTGGCGGGCACTTGCGGCGGCCTGATCGGCTTCGCCCTGGTGGACGTGAGTTGCGCGGGCGACTGCGACTGGCAACGGGGCGTGGGCACCTTCGCCGGCGCCGTGGTCTGCGCTGCGGGTGTCGCCGTCGTCGCCGCCCTCACGCTGCGCGCCATGAGCGAATGGCGCGGCTCCCCCCGGGCGGGTTCCCGATCACCGCTGGCGTTGCCGCGACGACGCCGCGCGCGATGAGTCGCGCTCCCCACGGTGCCGGGGCGGCTGCCGTCAGCGGGTCCGTCGCCGCCTCCTGAGTGCGACAGCCGGCCTCAAATGGGGCAGCATGGTGGCCATGGCGACCCGCATCCTGACGGTGGAGGACGACGAGCGGATCCGCACCTCGCTGCGGCTGGCCCTCGAGGACGAGGGTTGGGAGGTCGAGGAATCCTCCAACGGTGAGACAGCCCTGAACATCTTCCGCCGGAACCCTGCGGACGTCGTGCTGATCGACATCATGCTCCCGGGTGTCGACGGCTTCGAGGTCTGCCGCTCCCTGCGGCGCATCAGCAACGTGCCCATCGTCATGGTCACCGCCCGCGAGGACACCCACGACATCGTGGCCGGACTCGAGGCCGGAGCGGACGACTACCTCACGAAACCCTTCGCACCCAAGGAGTTGTCAGCGCGCATCCGCGCCCTGCTGCGCCGGGCACGAACCGCCGAGGGTCCCATCACGAACTTCATCTTCGCCGATCTCGAGGTGTTCGCCGAGGAGGGCGTCGTGCGCCGCGGCAACGAGGACATCAACCTGACCAAGACGGAGCTCCGGCTGCTGGTGGAGCTGGCGTCGAGTCCCGGGCGAACACTCAGCCGGGAGCTGTTGCTCGAGCGGATCTGGGGGTACGGCTACTTCGGCGACAGCCGCCTGGTCGACGTCCACATCCGGCGCCTGCGCACCAAGATAGAAACCGACCCGGCCAACCCGCGCCACGTCGTGACCGTCCGTGGCGAGGGATACAAGCTGCAGCCCTGAGGCGCCGTGGCTGCACGTGCCTCCCTCCGGCTCCGCGTCAGCGTTGCCTTCGGGCTCGGGGCACTCGTCCTGGCCGCGGGCCTCTCGTTGATCACGTACGAATTGACGCGGGACAACCTGCTGACGCGGCGCGAGGACACCTCGCTTGCCCGCGTTCTGTTCAACGCCACGCAGGTGAGCCGGCTCATCGACGACGAGACCACCGAGGAGCAACTGCGGGAACTCGTGCAGAACCTTTACACGCCCCTGGGGGCGCGCCCGGTCATCCGCTTCGGCGACCTCTGGTTGTCGGCCAACCCGGTTGAGTTCAGCGAGCCGCAGATCGACCCGCAGCTGAAGCGGACGGTGGCGCGCGGTCAGGCGGCGCAGATGCGTTACGTCGTCGGGGAGACCCCCTTCGCGGTCATCGGCATCCCCTACTTCGACATCGACGCCGCCTACTACGAGGCCGTACCGCTCGACGACATCGCCACGACGCTCAGCTCGCTGCTGATCGCCCTGCTCACCGGCAGCGCCATCACGGTGCTCGTCGGCATCGGCATCGGCATCTGGGCGGCACAGCGGGCCGTGCGACCCCTGGCCGACATCGGCGAGGCGGCGGAGGCCATCGCCGCCGGCGACCTGAACACGCGCCTCGAGGGCGCCGACCCCGACCTCGAGCGACTCTCGCACTCGTTCAACCAGATGGCCAGCGCCCTTCAGGGTCGCATCGAACGCGATGCACGATTCGCCTCCAACGTGAGCCACGAGTTGCGCTCGCCCCTGATGACCCTGACCGCCTCCCTGGAGGTCCTTCGCAAGCGCCAGGGCGATCTGCCGGTGCGCTCCCAGACCGCCCTCAACCTGCTCAGCGCCGACCTCGAGCACTTCAAGCAACTGGTGGCGGACCTCCTGGAGATCTCGCGCTACGACGTCGGAGCCGCCGCTCTGGAGACGGAGGACTTCGAGATCATGGAGTTCGTCCAGCAGGCGGCACGCGCCGCCGGCCACGCCCCGCGACTGACGCGCTCGCCAGGCGCCGAGAGCCTGATCGTCCGGGCGGACAGGCGGCGGCTCGCCCAGGTCATGGCAAACCTCCTCGAGAACGCCGACAATCACGCGGGGGGACCCACCCAGATCCATGTCGAGTGCCTCGAGTCCACGGTCGAGATCGGGGTGATCGACGCCGGCCCGGGCGTGGCACCGGAGGATCGCGACGTCATCTTCGATCGCTTCGCCCGCGGGCAGCGGCAGGGCCCGAGTGCACGGGGCAGCGGTACCGGGCTCGGTCTGGCACTCGTGGCCGAGCACGTCCGCCTGCACGGTGGGACGGTCCGCGTGACCGAGAGGGGTGACGGCATGCAGGGTGCGTGTTTCGTCGTCACGCTGCCGCTGGACGGCCGGTGAATCCCGACCGCACACGGCGGCCCGCGCCACCGGCACGCCGAGCGGCGCTGGGACTCCTGGGCGCGCTCGCGCTCACAGCCGGGGCGTGCGGGGTCCCGCAGGATCCGGCACCCCGCGTGCTGGACGCCTCGGAACTGCCGGAGGAGTTGGCCGTACCGTCAACCACCACGACCTCCACCCAGCCTCCGGTGCCACGCCAAGCCGTCAACCTCTACTTCGTGGACGGCGAGGCTCTCGGGGTGCCGGTCGAACGCGATCTGGCCACCCCCGCAGGGCCGATCGCGGCCCTCGAGGCTCTCATAGCCGGACCGACGGCCGAAGAGGCCTCCGCCGGTCTCACGTCGGTGATTCCGGTCGAGATGGTCATTCGCACGAGCGATCTAACCGACGGCGTGCTGCGCGTCGACCTGGCGGCGGGGGCACTCGAGCAGATCGAGGGCGAGCTGCAGCGCCTGGCGATCGCGCAACTGGTCTACACCGCGACCGAACTGGCCGGCGTGGAATGGCTCTGGGTGCTCATCGAGGGCGAGCCGCGTGCCCTGCCCACCGACGAGGGCGACGTGGAAGCACCCGTGGGCCGGGTCCACTACGCCTCCCTGGGGCCCGCGTAGGCCCAGCGGCACCCCTACGAGAGGCAGGCCTGCGCCACCTGCCAGAGATCGGCGGGGATGGGTTTCAGTGCGGCCGTCGCCTCCGCCAGGGGCACCAGCGCAAGGCCCCCTCCCCGCACGGCCACCATCTGCCCGAACGCGCCCTCGTGGGTGGCATCCACTGCGGCGACCCCGAAGGACGTGCACAGGACGCGATCGAAGGCGGTCGGCGTGCCGCCCCGCTGGACGTGACCCAGCACCGTCACCCGGGTCTCCAAGGCGGTCCGCGCTTCGATCTCGGATGCGACGATGGCGCCGATGCCGCCGAGGCGCGCGTGCCCGTACTCGTCGACACCCGGCTCCGGTATCTCCAGCGTGCCCGCCATCGGCCGCGCCCCCTCCGCCACGACGACGACCGACGAGCGAGTCCCGCCCTCGTGCAGGCGCTGCAGATCCCCGCTGACGGCGGCGATGTCGAAGGGTCTCTCCGGAACCAGGATCGCCGCGGCGCCACCGGCGATACCCGCCCACAGCGCCACGTGGCCGGCGTGGCGGCCCATCACCTCGACGACCATGACGCGGTTGTGGGATTCGGCGGTCGTGTGGAGACGATCGATGGCGTCGGTGGCCGTCTGCACCGCCGTCTCGAAGCCGAACGTCAGCTGGGTCACACCCACGTCGTTGTCGATGGTCTTGGGCACGCCGACCAATCGCACACCATGGTCGCGGTGCAACCTGTTGGCGACGCTCAGGGTCCCCTCGCCACCCACCACGATCAGCCCCTCGACACCGCGGCGCTGCAGCGCCTCGACCGCCCGGCGAGGACCGTCGGCGGTCGTGTAAGGCTGAATCCTCGATGTCCCGAGGATGGTCCCGCCCCGCGACAGGATCCTCGAGGCCCGCTCGGGCGCGATCACGAACCCCTCGTCGTCGATGACGCCGCGCCAGCCGTCGCGGAACCCCACAACCTCGTCGTTCCAGCGGCGTCCGCCGTGCAGCACGACGGCACGTATGACGGCGTTCAGCCCCGGGCAGTCCCCACCGCCGGTCAGGATGCCGAGGCGCAATGTGAACTCAGGCGAGCGCGGGCATCGCCTTGCGCAGGTTTCGGACCGCCTGGCTGATGCGCTGCTCGTTCTCGATGAGTGCGAAGCGCACGTGGCCCTCGCCGCCCGGCCCGAACCCGCGACCCGGCGAGACGGCCACCTTCGCCTCGGTGACCAGGAACGAGGCGAAGGCCACCGAGTCCATGTGGCTGTAGGCGTCCGGAATCGGCGCCCAGACGAACATCGTGCCGCGGGGCGGATCGACGTGCCAGCCGATCCGGGCGAGGCCCTCGCAGAGGCTGTCACGACGGCTCTGGTACGCCTCGTTCACGAGCTTCGGATAGTCCGCGGCCTCGTTGAGCGTCACCGTGGCGGCGATCTGCACCGGCTGGAAGGTGCCGTAGTCCAGATACGACTTCAGCTTCGCCAGCGCGGCCACGACATCGGCGTTGCCGAGCATGAAGGCCACCCGCCAGCCGGCCATCGAGAAGGACTTGGTGAGGGAGTAGAACTCCACGGCCACGTCGGTGGCACCGCTCGCCTGCAGGATCGAGGGCGGCCGGTAACCGTCGAAGGCGATGTCGGCGTAGGCGAAGTCATGGACGATGAGGACGTCGTGAGCCCGGGCGAAGTCCACGACCCGCTGCATGAACTCCAGATCGACGCAGGTCGTGGTGGGGTTGTGCGGGAACGACAGGAGGATGACCCGCGGCTTGGGCCACGAGTATTCCCAGCGCTGCCGCAGAACCTCGTCGAGGTCGTCGCCGACCGACAGCGGTATCTCCCGAACCTCCGCGCCGGCGAAGAGCGGCGAGTACAGATGGATGGGATACGACGGGGCCGGGACGAGCACCGCGTCGCCGGGCTGCAGCAGGACCCACATGAGATGCGAGAGTCCCTCCTTGGCGCCGATCGTGTTGATGATCTGCGTCTCGGGGTCGAGTTCCACGCCGAACCGGCGCAGGTAGAGGTCCGAGACCGCACTCCGCAGTTTGGGGATTCCCCGACTCAGCGAGTAGCGGTGGTTGCGGGGGTTGCGGGCGGCCTCGGCCAGCTTCTCCACCGCCACGTCCGGCGACGGCAGATCCGGGTTCCCGAAGCCGAGGTCGATGATGTCCTCGCCGCGGCGTCGGCCCTCCACCTTCAGCCGGTCGATCACGGAGAAGACGTAGGGAGGGAGGTTGGTTATGCGCCGGAACTCCACGCCACCGAGGCTAGCGAGCGCGCATGGCGCGGCTGTGCACTTCGGGCGTCTCGAGGAGGTCCCGAGCAAGCAGCGCCGCTCCGATGGCTCCCGCCCTGTCGCCGTATTGCGCCACCCGGAGTCCCACAGGCGTTCGTTGGCGATGCTCCAGGTAGACCTCCTCCAGGGCGTCGCGGACGGGCGCAAGCAACACCTCCCCGAGTTCGGACAGGCCCCCGCCCAGAACGACCACCTCCGGGGACAGCAGCAGGATCAGGTTGTTCAGCCCCAGGGCCACCCAGCCGGCGAACTCGCTCAGCAGTCGCCGGGCGACCGGATCGCCCGCCGCGGCCAGCTCACCCACGTGCTCGCCGCGGATGTCCGCCAGGCGCCCGCCGACCCGCTCGGCGAGCGCCGGTGCCTTCCCGGCGCGGGCGGCATCCCGGGCCGCCCTGCCCAGCGCCTCGCCGGAGGCCAGCTGCTCCCAGCAGCCCCGGCGCCCGCACAGGCATTCGGGTCCGCCGGGCGCCACGATCATGTGACCGGCCTCGCCGGCCAGGCCATCGGCGCCGCGCCGGATCTCGCCGTCCAGAGCGAGCGCCGCCCCGATACCCGTCCCGAACGTCGCCAGCAGCGCGTTGGCGACGCCGGCCGCCGCGCCGCAGGCCATCTCGGCGCGCAGAGCGGCGGTGGCGTCGTTGTCCACGGCCACCGGACGGCCCAAACGCTCGGCCAGCATCGCCCGCAGCGGGAAGTCCCGGATCGCGGGGATGTTGGGCGAGGTCGCCACGCTCCCCGAGCGGTTCACGAGTCCGGCGCACCCCACACCCACCGCGGCGACACCGTGGGAGTCTTCGTCTTCGATGGCGCCCACCATCTCGCAGATGGCGTCGACGATGCCGTCCATGCTCGGGGGTCGGATGCGGCGCCGGGTCACAGTGGCCGGCAGGGCTGCCGAGCCGATCACCTCGGCACGGATGTTGGTCCCGCCGACATCGAAGCCAGCCGCCGGCGGAGTCGTCACCCGGCAGGCGTCCGCGCCCCGGAGGTGGCCCGGGCCGAGACCACTCGCATGTGGCGGTCGCCGTGACCTCTGAGGCTCAGCCGCGGCCGGGTGCCTTGCCGGCGACGACCGACTCGACGCGGCGACGGAGTTGGTCCAGAGCCGTCTGCATGATCCGGGATGCCGCACGACGCTTGACGAACCCCGGCAGCGGGACGGCCGGTTCCGCGGCGATGGAGTACGTGATGAGAGTCTTCCCCCCGTCATCGGAGGAAGGCGCCAGTTCGTACTCGCCGTCGATGTGACGGACCTGGTCACCCTTCACGAGCCGCCAGGCGACCCGCAGCGGATTCGAGCCGTAGAAGTACTTGAGGGTGTACGTGACGCTCCGCCCCATGGCGGCGGCCCGGAACGCCACGAGCCCGCCGTGGCCGTTGTCGTCGCGCCGGAGAACCCGCGCCTCCTTGATGTCGGGAGCCCACTGCGGGTAGCGCTCGAAGTCGATGACGACGTCGAAGCAGTCAGCAGGCGAGGCGTTCACGAGTATCTGGCGCGTTGAGAACTCAATCATTTCACTTCCGCCCCGAAGGGAGGGACCGAGGAGGGAACACCCCGAAGGACGCACCCCACAGACCGATGAGACCCAAACCGTACACGCCCGCAAGAATACCGAATGCCAGCACGCCGAAGGGGCGCAACGCGGCACCCGTCAGCCCGGCGGCGAACTGCAGGCCGGTCGTGATCCGGAACTCCGCTCGCAGCGCCGGCGAGGCGCCGGGCATCTGCAGGAACGCCGCCAGGGTCGAGATCCTCTCGCTGCGACTCCGCCGCACGGCCAGCACGTACGCCCGCCCGTAGGCCGCACAGCCGGCGGCGAACAGAACGAGTGCGGTGACCTGTGCCGCCGGCCCCGCGCCCTCGGGCCACACCACGCCGAGCGCGGTGACCGTGCAGAACACAGTTGAGCCGGTGCGGCCGGCGATCACGAGTCGCCGGCGGCGCCGTGGCAGGTTCAACTCAACACGTGGCGCAGGCGCCGGGCGAGGTGGTCATAGGAGAAGCCTTCCTCGGCACGTTGGCGCGCCCGGCGGCCCAGGCGCCGACGGCGCTCGGGATCATCCAGCAGCGCGGCCAGGGTGTCGGCCACCGCCTCGACATCGTCGGGATCCTCGACCACCAGACCGCCCTCGCCGTGCTCGACGGCCTCCGCCGCTCCCCCGCTGTCACCCGCCACCTGTGCGGTGCCCGCGGCGGCCGCTTCGAGGAATACGATGCCGAACCCTTCCTGCTCGAGCCCGAACCAGCGCTTGCGGCAAAGCATGGCGAACAGGTCCGACGCCCCGTAGAGATCGGCCAGAGCATCCTCGCCGACCCGGCCGAGGAGTCGCGCGGGTGCCCCGGTGCGCCGCACGAGCGCCTCCAGGCGCCCGGCGTCCCGCCCGGTCCCGGCAATGAGGAGGCGCAAACCCGGCCGCGCCGGGGCCAGCCGGGCCACGGCCTCGATCAGCCGGTCCATGCCCTTGCGGGGAACCAGCCGGCTGACGCTCAGCACCAGGACCTCCTCGTCGGTCACACCGAGCCGCCGGCGCACCTGCCGGCGCTGTGCGCCGTCCAGCGGCACGAAGCGCCGTGTGTCGACGCCGGGTGGGACGTAGTCGTCGGGAACCATCGCCGGGCAGAGGCGGCGCGCCTCGCCGGCGGCGTAGCCGCTGGCGGAGATCACGATCTCCGCCCCCGCCAGGGTTCGCCGCAGCAGCGCGGCAACGCCCGGCAGGCGCGCCGGCACCGTCACCTCCGCCCCGTGCAGGACGACCCCGTAGGGAACGTCGAGGCGGGGTCCCAGGGCGCCCACGGGCACGGCCGGATCGAAGACCACCAGTTCCGCGGCGGTCGACGCCAGCAACTCGCGGATCTCGGCCAGCACCTTCGGCACGGGCAGCAGGAAGGGCACCGCGCTCCGCACGATGGGGTAGTCCTCGCCGACGTCGAACGCCCCGGCCTGGGGATGGGGGCGGGTGAGCACGCAGAAGCGATCCGCCGGGAGCCGCCTCCAGAGTTCCCACAGGTAGTTCTGGATCCCGCCAACCTTCGGCGGGAAGTCGTTGGTGACCAGGAGATGCCGTCGAACCTGTGCCTCACCGGAGCCGGTGGGCCCCGCAGCCGGGCTGCTCACTGCTCCGGCCCTGCGGTACCGACGGCGTCGCCAGGTTCGTCGGGGAGGCCGTCCCGCCGTTCATGCCGGCCGAGGCCGGAATCCACGTCGAGCCCCAGGCGCTGCGCCGCCCAGGCGGCGTGGCGCGCCAGCATCGCATCGGAATGCTGCTGGTAGCAGCGCACCGTGTCGATGACCGTCGGGTCCGATCCGTCGGCGACGTTGCCCAGCACGATCAGCGCGTTGCGACGCAGGTAGCGCGGATCGCGCGCCGGGACGTACCAGCGGCCGTGGCGCGCCATCAACTCGTCGTCACCGGCCGCCAGCAGGTCGAGGACGTCGACGGACGCCTGCTCCCCGGGCCGTGCCGCTTCGCCGGCGCCCCGGTTGGGCGGGCACACCTCCTGGCAGTCGTCGCAGCCGTAGAGCCGGTCGCCGAGGGCCGTGCGGTACTCCTCCGGGAAGTCGCCCCTGGCCTGCAGGAGCCACGCCAGGCAGCGGCGCGCGTCGACCACCCCGGGGGCGACGATGGCAGCCGTCGGGCAGCCGTCCAGGCAGCGCCGGCACGGTCCGCACCCGTCGGGCACGCGCTCGGCGGCGGGCCGGAGCGGTGCGTCGGTCACCACCGAACCCAGCACGAACCAACTCCCCGCCCCAGCCAGCAGCAGGTTGCTGTTCTTGCCGTAGTGGCCCAGGCCGGCCCGGTAGGCGGCCTCGCGGTCCACGAGCGCGTTGTCATCGGCGACCACGACCGCCCGGTGGCCCCGCTCGATCAGCAGCCGCGCCACGACCGCCAGGGCGCTCCGGAGTTCCCCGTAGACATCGCCGGTGGCATAGCGGGCCACACGCGCCGTCGGGCGCCCGTCGCGGCCATCCGGCGCGGCCGGCTGCGCGTAGCCGAGGGCACCCACCACCAGAGCCGCCGAGCCGGGGAGGATCCGCGCCGGATCGGTGGAGCGCTCCGGATTCCGGTAGGTGAACTGCATGCCACCGTGGAGGCCCTCCGCCTTGCGCTCGAAGAGGAAGCTCCGCGTATCCTCGAACCGCTCCACCGCGGCAACACCGACGGCGGCCAGGCCCGCCCGCCGTCCGGCCTCCAGGACATCGCGTCGCAAGAGCCCGGGCGGCATCTCCCGCGCCGGCCCGCTCCCATTCCCACGGGGCACGACTCGCACCGGGGTCGGCCGCAGCGGGCCGCCGTGTCGCTCGATGCGTCCGGCCGGCACCCTCTGAGCGTAGGCGTCACCGGCACGACCACGGCCTCGACCTCTACTCGGAGACCCCCCGGGAGGGTGTCAGGTGCAGCCGGGCTCGACGCCGCTGCTCGTAGAGACCGAGTGCGTGGAGGGGGAAGTACTGTCGATACAGGGCGTAGTCCACCAGCGCCGTGCGGAAGAACAAGCCGGCCATGTCCTGTTTGGGCCATTGCCCATCCTCGTCCTGGGTGTCGAGCAGGAACCGGGCGCCCTGCGTGATCGCCGTCCAGTTCGAATCGTCCGCCTCGAGCAGAGCGAGCATCGCCCAGGCGGTCTGGACGACCTGGCTCTCCTCGTGCTCGACGTAGCGGCCGGCCCGGCAGCCGCTGTGGTGCTCGCCCCATCCCCCGTCGGGCCGCTGGCGATCCAGCAGCCACCGGCACGCCAGACGCAGCGCCGGATCGCCGGGACCGGCCCCGGCGGCAAGCAGGCCCCTGACCCCGAAGAAGGTGCCATAGATGAACTGAACGCCCCACGCGCCGCGCCACGACCCGTCGGTCTCCTGGGTCCGGCGAAGCCAGGCGCCGGCTTGTGAGACCGCGCTCAGCACCTCCGGATCGGCGAGTTCCGGGGCGTGTTCCCGACAGGCACTCAACGCGGCGAGACACGAGGCGGTGCACTCGACGTAGGAACGCTCGGTCATCGAGTCGCCGAACATCTCGGCCGGATTCAGCCACTCGAGGCCAACCGCGGAGCGTCGTGCCTCATAGCTGCCGAACCCGCCGTCGCGGTTCTGACCACGCAACATGAAACGAACCGCATCGCCGAGCACCGCCGTGCTCGTGGCCTCGCGGTCGGCGGCGAGCATTCCCAGCACCGCTTCCGCCGTGCAGTCGGTCACCGGCCAGCCATGCCACTTCCCCGCCAGGCACCAGCCGCCTCTGGGATCGGTCCGGTGAGCCTCGCCGAATCCGTCGAAGCTGGCGCCGATCTGCTCGCGGCGCACGAAGTCGGCGCCGCGTCGCAGTGCGGTGCCGACGCCGTCGAGCTCCGGCACGGTCGCCAGCGCCTGCAGGGAAAACCCGGAGTCCCACACGGCGCTTCTCGCTCCGGTGAGGCGTGTTCCGCCCGCCTCGTCCTCCCAGATCCAGCCCTCCAGGCGCGCCAGAGCCTGCCGGCAGTCGGCGTCGTCGGGGTCGCGCAGCCACAGGGCGAGGATGTTGAGGAGACCGCTGACCGGGGAGATGCTCCGATGGGTGGTGGCTTTCAGTTCCCACCTGATGTGCCGGATGATCTCCTCGGTACACCGGGCGCGCCGCCGCTTGCCACCGAACCGGTCGTACAACAGCGCGAGCCCGTAGCCTGCTCGGAGCCACACCCCGGGCCGGGCGAAGAGGTCGCCGTCCCGCAGGCGATTGCGACCCGACGAGAACTTCACGTTGGCAAACCCCTGTGGGAACAGTTCCTCCCGTATGGAGGCCACCGCGGGCATCACGGGGGCCTGGAAACGGAGCGGCTGGATGGCCGCCATCGCCATGTAGATGAGCCGGGTATGGCAGTACCACTTCGAAGGATGCAACGGCAACCAGCGCGGCAGGCCCCACAGTTCGGGTAGGACGGCGTTCACCCCGCGCCAGTCGTAGAGGCCAACGAGCGCCAGCCAGAATTTCCCCCAGCTCGGGATGCCGAGGACACCCTCTGCCTGCAGGAATCGCCGCGCCGGCTGGACCAACGGGTCGTCTCGCTCGACACCGAGCAGTCTCGCCGCAACGTAGACCAGGGTCGTGACGAACAGGTGGGGTTGTGCGTGCTCGTGCAAGCCCCACAGGCCTCCTTCGAGGCGGGATTGCTCGAAGTAGCGCAGCACCCGCCGACGCCGGCCGGGATCGAGCGGACGATCGACGATGTGGTGCAGCAGCACGTACTGCGCGGTGAGCATGGGGCACCACACCATCTCGCCCTCCCAGGCACCGTCAACACCCTGGAGACTCACGAGGCGCGTGCTGGCGCTCCGCAGTGCGGGGCCGGCGTCGGGTGACGCAGCCTCCTCCGGACGGCTGAGCCGGCGGTTGCCGGCTCTCGATGGTATGGAGATCAGGAGCGCGCGGGCCAAGGTGTCCCGAACTTGCTCGTCATTCCGTCCATCGGTGTTTCGCGCCTTGCGCAACTGCCGCAACCCGCGGAGGAGCCATCCGATGCGAAACACGAGCGCACGCACGATGTCGCGGGCCCGACGCCAGGCGGTTTGGTCGCAGGATCTCGGAATCTCACCGACGATCGCCCGGGCCGCCATCGCGCTGCACGCCAGACCCAGACTGGCTATCGATGTGTCCTCACAGGCGAGCAGACGAATGGTCCGGCTGCGGACCGCGGGACTCTCCCGCCAACGCCGGTAGACCGCGTGCCTCAGCGCCACGGACTCCACCCGATGATCCGCGAAGACCTCGTACAGCCCCATGGCGAGGAGTTCCGGCGCACGGGTCGCCTGGCAACGCCGGTTGGTGAAGTCGCGAAAGTCCCTTCCTTCGGCCAGTGCCAGCGCATCGCCGAAACCGAGGGTCATCCCCACCGCCGTCAGCGGGTGGTAGTGCCCGGCCGCATCCCCGATGAGAACCCGCCGTGGACTCCCGTACGTGGCGCGCGGCCGCAGCGCGTTGGCCGCGGCGAGGAATCTCCGCTCCCGCAGCGCGTCGACGAACGCAGGCGCGAGCGATTCCGGCATCCAGCCCGCATACGAGTCCGACATCACGGCAAACAGGTCCTGCGCCGAGTACCCCAAGGGGACGTCGACTATGACCCGAACGGCATCCTCCCCCAGGCGATAGATGAGAATCGGGCCCGGTCCCCCGCAGACCACGTGCCCGTAACCCTCCAGCGGCAGGTTCACTCCATGCAGTGCGATCCCCATCATCCGCGAGCAGTTCCGGGGACTCGTCCACAGACCCAATGATCGACGCACGATCGAGGTCCGGCCGTCCGCGCCGACGATCAGCGCGGCCTCGAGGGATTCATCGGCGCCGTTGCGGGTGAACGTGACACGGTGGTCCTCAACCGCCCGCACACGCGCCTCGAGCATGAAGTCGACGCCCGGCTCGGCCTCGACGGCTTCGCGCAGACGCGAGACCAACACCTCGTGCTCGCAGACCAACCCGTGGGATCCGTCCGGATAAGGGAGCACGATCGGCTCCGACCGGTCTTCCGGGAACACCGCGAATCCCTTGCCCGTGGCGCTCCGCGGCTGGGTGTCGAGCTCGATCCCGAAGTCGCCGAGTATCCGCAGGGCGGGGGGATGCAGCCACTCGCCGGCGAGTCGTTTGGAGGCATTCGGGCTTGCCTCGAGCAGAGCCACCGAGGCACCTCGACGCGCGTGCGCGAGCGCGCAAAGGCTGCCCACCGGACCCGCGCCGACGACGGCGATGTCGTACCTCCGGGCAGTGGCGCCGCTCATCGGAACAGGCTCGTCTGCCAGCGGCGGCGGCAACGGAGCCGACCTGGTTCCCGGGGACTGGTCATCCGGCCACCGTAGTTCGGACCAGGAAAGCGGTCTTCTCCGGATCAGCGACGGTCGGCGAGGCGGTGGGACACTTCCACCCACTGGGCGAGAGTGTCCGCCGCGGCGCCTCGGTCCAGCGCGGCGGCTGCGAGACTCAGACCCTCGTCCAGATCGGCCGCCAGGTCCCCGACCACAAGCCCGGCGGCTGCATTGAGACACACGATGCCGCGCCACGGCACCGGCTCACCGGCCAGCAGCGCGTGGGTCGCCGCGACGCCCGCGGCCACGTCCGCGCCGGCGAGGTCGGACAACTCGACCGTCGGCAGGCCGAGGTCGGCCGGCGAGACCACATAGCGCTCGATCCTGCCCTCCTTCAGTTCGATGACCCGCGTCGGCCCGATCGTCGACAGCTCGTCGAGGCCGGGGTGGCCGTGGACGACCATGGCACGCTGCGTACCGGTGACCGCCAGAACCTCGGCCATCCGCTCGGCCATGGCCGGATCGTTCACACCGATTACCTGGCGTCGCACACCGGCGGGGTTGGCCATCGGGCCCAGGTAGTTGAATGCGGTCGGCACGCCCAGGCTGCGCCGGGTGGGACCGGCGTGGCGGAGCGCGGGATGGAACAGCGGGGCCAGGCAGAAGGCGATGCCCGCCTGCTCGAGGCAGCCCGCCACACCGTCGGGCCCCAGGTCGACCGCGATCCCGAGCGCCTCCAGCAGATCAGCCGAACCGCACGACGACGAGACCGCCCGGTTGCCGTGCTTGCACACGCGGGCGCCCGCGCCCGCAGCCACCAGCGCGGCCATGGTCGAGATGTTCAGGGAACCGCTGCCGTCGCCTCCGGTACCGGCCGTGTCGATGAGGCCCATCTCCTCGGCGTCCACTCGCACGTCGAGCGCCGCGGCACGCAGCCCCTCCAGGAGTCCCGCCAGCTCGACGGCGGTCTCGCCCTTTGTCCGCAGGGCCATGAGCAGCCCGCCCATCTGAGCCTCGGAGGCCGATCCGGCGAGCATGGCGTCCGCCGCCGCCCGCGCCTGGGTGCGAGAGAGGTGCTCCCCCGCGGCCAGCGTCCTGAACAGCAGCGCGAAGTCCACGGATCGCCCGGCGCCGACGTCGTCCTGATCTCCGTTCATGCTGCATCCTCGGTCGTGCTCGTTGGTCGCGAGTCGCGGTCGTCGTCTATCCGTTTCCGGCGATCAGGCGACGGGAATCGCCTCGGCCTTGGGCGTTGCGGACCCATCTCCCGGAAGCTGCCGAGCCATCGACCGCGGACAAAGCCGGATCCGCTGGACCGTGGATTCCGGCCTTCGCCGGAATCACGCATGGATGCCCGCAGTATGGCTCAGCACTCTCCTAGCATGCCAACCGTGTCGGCCGGTGACGAGTCCTGCGGCCCGCCGACCCCCGTCACGTGCGGGGGATGCAGCGCCCCGGTGCCGGGCTCCACCCGGCCCCGATCCTCTTCGGCACCCGGCGACCACCCATGAGATGAGCATCCTCGTCATCGATCTGGGGAGCACAAGCGTGCGGGCGGCTCTGGTGGACGGCGCCGGCCGGCTCCACCACGAGCACCGCGTGGCCACACCGCTGGATGCCGCGGTGCGGGGCCTGGCGGAGTTCGATCCCGTCGCCGTCGCCGCCGCGGCACGGGATGCCGCCGAGTCCTGCCTGGCCGCAGCCTCCGGGGGCGTGGAGGCGGTGGGCATCGCCAACCAGCGCGCCTCGACGGTGCTGTGGAACCGCCGCAGCGGCGAGCCGCTCGGCCCCGGTCTCGGCTGGCAGGACCTGCGCACCGCCTTGGACTGCCTGGAATTGCAGAGCGAGGGGCTGCGCCTGGCTCCCAACCAGCCCGCCACCAAGGCCGCGCACCTCATCGCCGCAGCCGGCGACGTGCCCGCGGGCCAACTCTGCGTCGGCACGCTGGACTCCTGGCTGGTCTGGACACTCACCGGCGGCGCCCACCACGTCACCGACGCCACCAACGCGGCGGTCACCGGGCTCGTGCACCATGACCGCGTGGCCTGGGACCCGCAGGTGGTCGAGCGCCTGGGCATCCCACCCGAGAGCCTGCCCGAGATCACCGACAGCAGCGGGACGGTGGCCCCCGAGAGCCTGCTGCCGGGTCGGCCGCCGATCACCGGCCTGGTGGGTGACCAGCAGGCGGCCCTCGTGGGCGCGGGCAGGGTCCGCCCCGGCGACGTGAAGATCACCTTCGGGACCGGCGGCATGCTGGACGTGTGCCTGGGCCCCGAGGCCGATGCCCCGCCCTTCGCGCCGCGGGGCCCCAACGGCACGTTCCCCATCGTGGCCTGGCAGGAGGCCGGCCGGCCGGCATGGGGCATCGAGGCCATGATGCTGAGCGCCGGCAGCTCGGTGGACTGGCTGTGCGAGCTGGGGCTGCTGGAGCACCCGGCCGCCTCCCACCCGGTGGCCGCCGGCTGCGACGACACCGGCGGTGTGATGTTCGTGCCCGCCCCCCTGGGGCTGGGGACGCCGCTCTGGGACTTCGGGGCGCGCAGCGCCTTCGTCGGCATGACCACCGCCACGACGCGGGCACAACTGGTGCGCGCCGTGCTGGAGGGCGTCGCCCACCGCGGCGCCGACCTGCTGGAGGCCGCGCAGGCCGACAGCGGCCACGACCTGGCCGAGCCGGTCATCGACGGCGGCATGAGCAACAACCCCACCTTTACCCAGGCGCTGGCCGACGCCGCCGGGCGCCCCGTGCGGGTGGCCGCCGAGACGGAGTGCACGGCCCTGGGGGCCGCGTACCTGGCGGGACTGGCCACCGGCACCTGGCGGGACTGGCCCGAGGTGGCGTCGCTACGGCCGCCGCGGGCGACCTACCACCCCCGCCGCGAGCCCGACCGGGAGCGCTGGCGCGAGGCCACCGAGCGCGCCGCCGCCTGGCATCCCGACCTCAGCAGCGTGTCGTTCTGAGGCCGAGTGCGACGGCCCGCCCGGCCGCCACACAGCTGCGACCGCTGGGTCTGCCGGGAGCGGGCCTGCGGCAACCTGGCCCGTCGGTGCGGGGAGCGCGGTCCGGCCCCGGTGCTGGCAGAATGGCAGGGACGGCGAGTCGGCTGGGTGACCGCGGCGCCGCGCCGGCAACGGTGACGGTGTCGAGGAAGGTCGGGGCTCCGCAGGGCAACGGTGCTGGCTAACGGCCAGTCGAGGCGACTCGCAGGAAAGTGCCACAGCCCGGACTCCGGGCCGGGCAAGGGTGAAACGGTGCGGTAAGAGCGCACCAGCGCCTCGGGTGACCGGGGCGGCTCGGTAAACCCCACCGGGAGCAAGGCCAGACAGGGGGTGGCGGCCCGCCGGCGCTCAGCGCAGCGCAGCCCCCGGGTAGGCCGCTGAGATGGATGGTCACCCAAGGCCTCCGGGCCTGGACAGAACCCCGCCTACAGGCCGACTCGCCGTCACCGGGCACGGCGCGGGCGCGACGCTGGCTCCAGCCGGCCGCGGCGCGCCAAGACCCGCCGACGCGCCGGGTCGGCGAGCCCGAATCGTCGCCAGGACCACCAGATCGCAACCGCCCCGGCGAACTCCATGGCCAGCACCGCCCACAGCGGGCGCAGGCTCACCGAGACCGCCTCGCCGGCCGCTACGCCGGCCAGCGGCCACCAGAAGGACGCCGGGCGCAGCCAGGCACCGTCCAGGATGAGGTGGCAGAAGAGCCCGATCGGGAACCCCAGCAGGCGTCGCTGGACGAGGCGCCGCCCCCATCCAACGATCATGGCGCCGGCGAGGACGGCGATCGGGAACAGCAGGGTCCCCATGACCCACAGGCCGTCGACCGCAAGCGCCAGGGACGGGAGGACGGCTCCGGCGATCACCAAGCGGTAGTCCAGGGCGCGGCTTGCGAAGGTAGCCGCCACGGCCGGCACCGTCAGGCCGGCGAACCAGAGCAGCACCGCTTCAGAGAACCAGGATGCGCCCGCAGGACGGGCAGGTGGCACTCCCCTTGTCGATTCCTCCTGCCGGCGCCTCGCCGATGTCGGGGAGCCTGCGGAGTCGATCCACCTCCATGAGCGGCAGCGTGAGGTTGCACCCCAGACAGCTCGTTCCCTCGAGTCGCGCCACCGCCACGCCATCAATCTGGGTGCGGAGGAGTTCGTAGAGCTCGAGCAGTTCCGCAGCGATCTGTCCCGCCACGGCGGCACGGTCGCTGCGGACCCGTTCGCACTCCTCGTCGATCTCGGCCGCGGCGGCGGTCAGGCGGTCGGAGATGGCGTCGATCCGCAGCGCCAGCTCGTCGCGGCCCGTGCGCAGCTCCGCCAACGCCGCGCCGGCGGACTCGAGCTCCTCCATCACCTCGAGCAACTTGTCCTCGACCACCCGCTGGCGCCGCCCGAGGGCGGCCACCTCCTCCTCGAGGCTCTGCAGTTCGCGGATGGCGGTGACCTGGCCCGAGTAGAGCAGCCCCCGTTCCCGCTCCCGCTTGGCCAGAACCGAACTCAGATCGTCGTCGTAGCGTCTCTGGAGCCGCGCCAGCTCGGCGTGGTGCTGCTCGGCGTCGGCGATCTGCTCGTCGCGCTTCGCCAACTCCCGCTCCAAGCGGCGCAACGCCGCCCGCTCCGGAAGTTGGGCGTGACGATGCTCGAGTTGCGCGATGCGGGTGTCGTGCGACTGGAGGTCCAGGAGGCCTTCGAGAGGATTCATGCCTCGCCGCTCGGTTCTCGCCTGTGCTCTGCCATCGCCGCGCGCGACCCTAAACGACATCCGCAGGCGCTCACAAGGACGGGCCCGGGTCGTCGACGCGGCCCCGGAGAATGCCGACGCCCCGTCGAATGGGGGGACATCGACGGGGCGTCCGATCACCACCGCGGCAGGGGGGTTGCCCGGGGTGAGTCTCCGTGCCGGGGAACGGCGATATTGCGGACGGCAGGCTAGCCACCCGCCACCACGACGTACCCGCGGGTCGTGTGACATCCGCCACAGCGCGGCGTGCGCGGCGGCGCCGAGCGCCACTCGCCGCGCTGGCCCGCAGCGGTGGCCCGGCGCGATTGGCCTAACGGCATCGAAGGCGTGTACACTCACCGAAGCGACGAAGTCGTCCTCGGAGGGGGTGGCGGGTCTGGAGAGAATCTCGCTGATCCCGGCTGCTCCAACAGTCCCAGGCCCGCCCCCTCCCCCCGCTTCACCAGCGGCGACGCCGCGTCCGATCCGCACCGGTGGGCGCTGGCGGACTCGAACCGCCGACCCCTTCCTTGTAAGGGAAGTGCTCTGACCCGACTGAGCTAAGCGCCCCGCGACCGCAGGCTAGCCAGCCCAGGCCGCCCGCAGGTCGGCCAGCAGGCGCTCGCCGGCCGCAGCGAGCAGGGTGCGCCGCTGCAGGGGATCGGTCGTCGTCAGATCCCGGCCGGCGGCATCGACCACCGCGGCACCGGCCTCCCGGCAGACCAGCATCGCCCCCAGATAGTCCCACGGGCCCAGCGAGTGGCAGTCCGCGAAACCGTCGAGGCGACCGTCGGCGACGGCGCAGAGATCCAGCGCCGCGGCCCCCAGTGCCCGGTACTGGCGCCACCGCGGCGCGCGCGGCCACCAGCCCGACAACCCGAGAATCGCCTCGGACAGCTCGGTTACCGCCGACGGGCGGATCGGTTCGCCGTCCCGGTGGGCACCGCCGCCGCGGGTCGCCGCGTAGCGCTCGCCCGAGGCCAGGTTCACCACCAGGGCCGCCAGGGCACCGTGGTCGTCCACCGCGCAGAGGCTCGTGGCGTACCACGGGATTCCCTGGGCCGCGTTGGTCGAACCGTCCAGGGGGTCGAGAACGACGATGATCGAGCGGTCCGGTGCCTGCAGGCCGGACTCCTCGCTGCACACCCCCAGGCCGGCATCCAGCAGAGCGTTCGTGGCGACCCGATCAGCGGCGAGATCCGAGTGGTGCTGGCCGAGCCTGGTGCCGGCCAACCCCCAGTCGTCGAGGTCGTTCAGGGCACCGGCCACCGCGTCGGCGGTATCCGCGAACAGCGACAGCAGATCGTCGGGCGAGATGTGCGACACGCTAGGGCTAGGGTTGTCCCCGTCAAATGGCAGGAGGGCCCCAACGCCGAGGAGTTGCGCCTTGTCCATCGTCGACTTTCCCGGGTTCGTCACCGATCTCAAGTACCACGCCGCCGAGGGCGGGTTCCACTACCACGAGGACCATCACTGCATCGACATCACGACCGGACGCCAGTGGTGGGAGATCCAGTTGCATCCGGACTACGACTGCGACGGGCCGCTGGAACTTCACATCGTCGCCGACCTGGACCCGCGTACCCAGATCGCCTTCGAGGACGAGGTCAACAAGCTGCCGGAGGATGCCGAGTGGCCCACCGAGGGGTTCGACCTGATCCTCCGCTTCCACTGGAGGCTCCCGCCGCTGCCGAACAGTCCCAACCTGCTGGAGCTGGCCACGGAACTCTCGGCAATCGGCGGCACAGATCTCCCGCTTCACGTCTGGGCCGCTGACACCATCGCCACGGTCACCGACGACGTGGCGCGGACGGTTCACGTGGAATCGGAGTCGGGCATCCCGCTGGCACAACTCGCCGGTGAGCACGAGTTCCTCGACGAGACGTTCGGCCTCATCGGCAAGGTCACCCGCTACCTGCACGACCGGGCGCCCGCCTGGTTGGGCGAGTGAGCCCGGGCGCACTGACCTCCGGGATCCCGGTACACACCCGCGGCGCCGTGGGCTCGGTGGGGATCGAACCCACGACCAAACGATTATGAGTCGTCTGCTCTGACCACTGAGCTACGAGCCCGGGGACAAACTAGCCCGCGGGCCGCTCCCCTCGACGTGGCGGCCGGGTGTTGGACCGGCCGGGTGTCCGCCGGCGACCGTTCGGCTCCGGGGGTGGGGCTCGAACCCACGACAAACGGCTTAACAGGCCGGCGCTCTGCCAACTGAGCTACCCCGGATCGCGCCCCGTCAGGATACCAGCGGGGTCCCTCAGGACTCTCGCATCAGCTCCCGCAGCTCCTCCCCCAGGCCGCTGCGGCGCAGCCGCGACAACGTCCGCGCCTCGATCTGGCGGAGCCGCTCCTTCGTGACGCCGAACTGACCGCTCAACTCCGCCAACGTCCGGATGCGACCGTCCACGAGCCCGAATCGCAGGCGCAGGAGCCTCCGCACCCGCTCGTCGCCGACGGCGGCCAGAGCCTCCTCCACAGCCTCGCGGACCGCCGCGCCGTGCAGCCGCTCGAGCACCAGTTCATCGGGTCCGGAGTCCGAGCCGTCCGAGAGCATGTCGCCCAGCGACGTGTCGTCACCAACGGGCGCCTCCAGTGACACGGGCGAGGCGCGCAACTCGCGGACCCTGGCCACCTGCTCCTCGTCGGTCCCGCAGCTGCGCGCCAACTCCGCCAGAGTCGGCGTTCGATGGTTCTCCTGCTCGAACTGCCGCTCGGCCTTGTAGATCTGCGTCGCCAGCGCCGAGAGGTGCGCCGGCATGCGCACGGCGCCGCCCTGGTTGGTGATCGCGGCGAGCATGGCGCTGCGGATCCACGAGCCGGCGTAGGTCGAGAACCGCCAACCCTTGTCGGGCCGGTACCTGGTGGCTGCCGCCAGCAGCCCCACGTTCCCCTCCTGGACGAGGTCGGCGAACGGCACCCCCCGGCCCTGGTAGCCACGCGCCAGGTAGACGACGAGGCGAAGGTTCGCCTCCGTCAGCCGTTGCCGCGCCACCTCACCGTCGCGCACCTGGCGTCGCAACTCGGAGCGCCGGGTGGGCTCCGGCTCGCCGTTGCCGTCGAGGATCTCCTGTGCCGCCAGCCCCGCCTGCACCTTGCGGCCCAGATCGCACTCCTCCTCCGCGTTCAGCTGGGCCACGCGACCGATGTCGCTGAGGTAGGTCGTGAACCCTTCCGTCATTTGTGGTGCTCCGCCGGGCCCGGCAGGTTCGCGGCGTAGGGCATCTCGGACTCGAGGCTCGGAAGATCCTCGTAGAAGCGCTCCTCCTCGCTCGCTGCCGGTGCCTCCTGGAACGGCTCGCCGCCCCCTCCGGGCGGCTGCCGGTCGCCCGCGGGCGCCTCCCGCGGCGCACCATCCTCGGCGTCTCGAGCGGGGGACCGCAGTCCGCTTCCTGCTTCGCGACCCGTCGCGGGGTCGTCCCCGGCGGCGGCATCCGCGAGGAGTCCGGCCAGCCGCTCAGCCACAGCCGGCGACCAGTTCTCGGCGCGTAACTCGGCGCAGGCGAGTTGCACGTCCCCCAGGTTCCGGCCCAGACCGGCGTCGCCGGTGGTGCGCGCCGTCCGGGTGACCTCGTCGATCCAGCGGCCGGCCGCGTCGAAGACGAACCGCGCGATCACCGGTTGGGCATGGCCGGGTGGCTCGCACACGGACAGCCGCGCCAGCACAGCGGCGGCGTCGCCCGTGGCAACCTCGGTGAGATCGCGCAGCGGCGTGCCACCTGCCAGCAGTGCGAACAACCTGCCGTGCAGCTCGTGGGCGAAGAGATCCGCCCCGATCCAACCCGGCAACTCGCCGGGCGTGTGCATGCGCAGCAGCAGGATCTGCTCCTCGATGCTCGGTTCGGCCGGCAGCGCCTCGCGGGGGGCCGTGGCCGCTCGCCGCCGGTCGCCCGGGCGCCCGGCGCGCAGTTCTCCGACGGCGTCGCGCAGGCGGTCCGAGGGCAGACGGCAGCGGTCGGCCACCTCCATGAGGTACTGATCCCGCACGATGGCGCTGGGATGCTCGTCCACGACGGCGAGCGCCGAGTCCGCGGCACGCACCCTGCCCTCGGCGGTCCCCATGTTGCCCCTCGCCAGCGCCCGGTCGATCCGGTACGCCAGGAAGGGCCTGGCGCCGGACACGCGGCCGCGCAGATCCTCCGGATCGCCACGCGCCAGGTCGTCGGGATCCGATCCCGCCGGGAGATCCGCCACGTGGACGTCGAGGTGGTGCGTGCTCTCCCACTGGTAGATCCGCTCGGCTGCACTCGAGCCTGCCGCGTCGGCGTCGAATGCGAGCACGATGCGATCTGTGAATCGCCGCATCATCTTGACGTGGTCCTCGGTGAGAGAGGTGCCGCACGTGGCGACCGCCTGCGGGAGGTCGGCGGCGTGGAGCCCGATCACATCGGTGTAACCCTCGCACACGATCACCTCCCCGGCGCGCACGATGGCCTCCTTGGCCCAGTTCAAGCCGTAGAGCAGGCGGCTCTTGGCATACAGCGGCGACTCGGGGGTGTTCTTGTACTTGGGTCCGGAGGGTCCGTCCGCGCCCGGAAGGATCCGACCGCCGAAGCCCACCGGGTCACCCCGCACGTCGAAGACCGGGAACAGCACGCGGCCGCGGAAGTTGTCGATGAGGCCGCCCCGGGAGCTGACGACGGCGAGCCCGGCCTCGGTCAGGTCACTCTCGGTGGTCTTCGAGCGCAGCGCACGGGTCAGGGCATCCCAGCCTGTGGGCGCCCAGCCCACCTTGAAGGCCCGCACCTCGCTGCCACCCATGCCCCGGGACCGCAGGTAGCCGCGGGCCGCTCCGGCATCGGGGTGACGCAGGAGGCGTTCGTGATACCACTCCACCGCCGCCGCCACCACTTCGATCAGCTTCTTGCGCCGCCCACTCTGCGCCGCCTCCCCCTTGCTGTCATAGCGGAGGGTGATGCCGGCGCGCGCCGCCAGCATTTCCACGCTCGCCGCGAAGTCGAGGCCCTCGGTCTGGCGCACGAAGGTGATCGCATCGCCCGAGGCACGACACCCGAAGCAGTAGTAGAGACCCTCCTCGGCGTTCACCGAGAACGAAGGTGTCTTCTCGGTGTGGAACGGGCAGAGCCCCTGCCATCGCCGCCCCGCCTTGCGCAGGGCCACGGTCGCGCTGATGAGCTGCACGATGTCGGTCGCCTCGCGGACGCGGGCCACGTCGTCAGCGAGGATTCCCAAGCTCAGCCTCCGGGAACATGCAAGCCAGCGGCAATGACGGCCGTTGACGGCGGCAGGTCGGTCATGTTCGCAAGTTACCAGCCGACATTTTCGCCGGCGCAGGTATGCGGGCGGCGCCACCAGGACACACCACCCGCGAGGGCGCCGACGCCGGGGGCCAGCGTAGGCGTGCCACTTTCGGAGGCCGCCGGAGCGCCACCGGCGGCTGCGCCCGGACAGGAGCGGCGACGCCGGCGGCCGGCCGGCCGCTCAGCGAGCCAGCCGTTCGTCCAGGTATGCCACCAGGTCGTCGATCGCCAGGCGATCCTGGGACATCGAGTCGCGATCGCGCACCGTGACGGCGCCGTCCTCGAGCGTCTCGAAGTCGACGGTCACGCAGTACGGAGTACCCAGCTCATCCTGCCGGCGGTAGCGCCGCCCGATGGACTGAGTCACGTCGAAGTCCACCATCCAGTGCGGCGTGAGCTTGTCGAGGACGTCTCGCGCCCGGCGGATCAGGTGCTCCTTCTTGGAGAGAGGCAGCACTGCCACCTGGTAGGGGGCGAGACGGTGATGCAACCGCAACACCACGCGCGTCTCACCCCGCACCTCCTCGGTGTCGTATGCCGCCAGGAGGAAGGCCAACAGCGCACGGGTCGCGCCGGCCGCCGGCTCGATCACGTGCGGCACGTAGCGCTCCCCGGAGGCCTGGTCGAAGTACTCCAGCCGCTCGCCGGAGTGCTCCGCGTGACGACGCAGGTCGTAGTCCGTGCGGTTCGCCACGCCCTCCAGCTCTCCCCAGCCCCAGGGGTAGCGGAACTCCACGTCGGAGGTGGCGCTCGAGTAGTGGCTGCGCTCGTCGGGCCCGTGCGGACGCAGTCGCAGCAGGTCGGAGCCGATACCGAGGCCGGCGTACCAGCGCAGGCGTTCGGCGCACCAGTACTCGTACCACTTCGACGCCTCGGCGGGCGGCACGAAGTACTCCAACTCCATCTGCTCGAACTCCCGGGTCCGGAAGATGAAGTTCCCCGGCGTGATCTCGTTGCGGAACGACTTGCCGATCTGCGCGATCCCGAACGGGGGACGCAGCCGGCAGGCCCGTTGCACGTTGGCAAAGTTGACGAACATGCCCTGGGCCGTCTCGGGGCGCAGGTAGACCTCCGCGCCGCTGTCGACCACCGGCCCGGCGTGGGTGCGGAACATGAGGTTGAACCGCCGCGGCTCGCTGAGGCTCCCCGCCGAGTCGCACTCCGGGCACCGGTCCGGATCGTCGAGTTGGTCCTCACGGTGGCGATGCCCGCACTCCCGGCACTCCACCAGCGGGTCGGTGAAGCTCTCGAGATGGCCCGACGCCTCCCAGATCGCGGGCGGCGAGAGGATCGCGGCGTCGAGCCCGACGACATCGGGACGCATTTGCACCATGGAGCGCCACCAGGCGTCCTTGACGTTGCGCAGCAGCAGCACGCCGACCGGTCCGTAGTCGTACGTGGAGCGAAACCCGCCGTAGATCTCCGCCGACTGGAAGATGAAGCCGCGCCGCTTGCACAGGTTGATCACGGCGTCGAGCCGTTCGCCGGCCCGTTCGCCGGCCCTCGTCGATCCCTCGGCGGGCGCCACCTCGTCTAACTCTGCCGGGGCCACGCCCGCAGGCTACCGGTGGGTGTGCCGGGCGCTCCGGGGCGGAGCGGCGTCGCCCGGCGCACCGACGGTGCCGAGCAGCGGCGGAACCCGGAGACGCCGCTCGAGGTGCTGCTCCAGAACTGTCACTGCCAGTCGCTCCACGGCTCCGGTTGCGGTGGACGCCGGCCGCTCCAGTGCCGCCCCCAGCCGGCCCCCCAGGACTTCCCGCAGGATCGTCACCGTCTCGTCGTCGACCGCCACCGTCGCCGTGCCGGGCCGGCAGTCGCGGCAGGTGAGACCGCCGTGGGCCAGGTCGAGGGCCACGAGAGCGTCGCCGCGGCCGCAGTGCACGCACCCGGCGACGTTCGGGGCCACGCCTTCGAGCTGTGCCAACCGCCACAGGAAGGCACCGACGCTGAGCGCCGACGGGTGCGTTCGCAGCGAGCCCAGACCTCGCAGCAACCGGTCGTAGAGTTCGGGGGTCGGCGTGCGCTCCAGCGCCAGACGCTCGACGGCCTCCAACATGGCCATGGCCCGGCCGAGGAGCTCCAGATCGGCCCGCAGGGCTGCGAACTGCTCGATGTCGCCGGCGCTGTCGGCGCCGGTGATGGTGTCAAGCTCTCCCCGTCCCCGCCACAGGGCGATGTTGACGTGGCTCGCCGGCTCGAGGCGGGATCCGAAGCGGCTGCGGGTGCGACGCACCCCCTTCGCCACGCCGCGGATCTTCCCGTGCCCGTGTCCCAAAAGGACGACGATCCGGTCCGCCTCGCCCAGGCGATACGTCCGCAGCACCACCGCCCGATCACGGTACGGCCCGGTCCAGTCAGGCGCACTCACGGCCCGCCCCGCTCACTGACTCCCCTCGCCCCTGACCTCTGCGGCGTGCACGTCGGAGCATCTCGACGACGCTTGCCGGCCCTCACTGGTCCAGTCCCCCGAAGCGGCGCTCGCGCCGCTGGTACTCGACGACGGCCTTTAGCAAGTGCCGTCGGCTGAAGTCGGGCCACAACACATCCAGGAACACCATCTCGCTGTAGGCCGACTGCCACAGCAGGAAGTTGGACAGCCGGTACTCGCCCGATGTCCGGATGAGCAGATCAGGGTCGGGAATGTCGGGGCTGAAGAGGTTGGCGCCGACGGTGTCCTCGGTGATCTCCTCGGGCCGCGTCCCGGCGGCGACGATCCGGCGAACCGCCTCGGTGATCTCCGCCCGGCCACCGTAGTTGAAGGCCACCGTGAGCGTGAGGCGGCGATTGGCGGCCGTCAACTCGGCTGCGGCATCCATCTCCCGCAGCAGGCTCCGCGCCAGGCGCCGATCCCGCCCACCCACGAAGCGCAGCCGGACGCCGCGCTCGTGCATCTCGTCACGCCGGGCTCGCAGGGTGGCGCGGTTGAAGTCCAGCAGGAAGCGCACCTCCTCGAGGGGACGGCTCCAGTTCTCCGTCGAGAAGGCGTAGACGGTCAACCACTGCACGCCGATCTCCAATGCCCCGTCGACCGCGTCGAAAAGGGCGTCGAGGCCCGCCTCGTGTCCTGCGGTGCGCGGCAGGCCGCGCCGCTCCGCCCAGCGTCCGTTGCCGTCCATGACGCAGGCCACGTGCGCCGGCACGGCGGAGAGATCGATTTCGGGGAGGCTCATGGGATACCTGTGTGGCAACTCGGCACGGCGCGGTTCGTCAACGCCATTTGTAGCAGTCTGCGTCCGCGTTCGGTTGCTACTCTCCGCGGGTGAGCCTTGCCGAGCGCAGCCTCGCTCTGCTCGAGATCGCGGTGGAGGCGCTCGCCGGCGCCGGGGAGCACCGCCGGGGCCAGGAGCAGATGACCGAGGCGGTGGCGAACGCCTTCGAGAGCGGGCGGCATCTCGCCGTCGCCGCCGGCACCGGAACGGGCAAGTCGCTGGCCTACCTCATCCCCGCGGTCCTGAGCGGCAGGACGGTCGTCGTGGCGACCGCCACGAAGGCGCTGCAGGACCAGCTGGCGACCAAGGAGTTGCCGTTCCTCGCGGCGCAGCGCGCCACGGGGCAGCTGCGCCCTCGAGGCCGGCCCTTCCGGTGGACGATCCTCAAGGGGCGCTCCAACTACCTCTGCCGCCAGCGCTTCGCCGAGGCCACGCGGACCGGCGTCCAGCTCTCGCTCGACACGGCCGTCACGGCGCCCGGTCCGTCCGGCGACGCCGAGGCACCGCCCGGCCGCGCCGAGCCGGCGGCGGGCAGCGGATCCGCGCCTCCCACGGGCGAACTCGGGCGACTCGTCGCCTGGGCCGATCGCTCCCCCACCGGCGACCGGGCCGACGTGGAGTGGGTGCTGCCGCGGGGGCTCTGGGAGCGCCTCAGCGTCAGCGCCGCGCAATGTCCGGGCCGCAACCGCTGCCCGCAGGGCGCCGGCTGCTTCGCCGAGGCGGCTCGGGAACGGGCCGAGCAGGCCGACATCGTCGTCGTCAACACGCACCTGCTGGTGCTCCACCTGCTGGGGTTCGGGGTCCTGCCACACCATGACCTGGTGATCATCGACGAGGCGCACCAGTTCGAGGACACGGTCACGTCCATCGCGGGCGTCACGGTCGGCGAGCGCAAGCTGCGCGACGCCGCGCAGCAGGTCAATGCCGTAACGGCACAGGGGGGAGCGCCCCTGGCCGACTCCGGGCGCCGTCTCGCGGAGCTTCTCGAGGGCCACCGGGGCAGGCGCCTGCCGGCCGACGGCCCGCCGGAACTCGGCGAGGCGCTGGCGCTGGCGCAGAACCGTCTGGAGACCGCCGTTGCCGGACTGCGCGACGCCCAGACCGCGGGCGACGACGCCGAGGCGCAGCGCCTGCGGGCGCTCGGGGAGGTGTCGGCGCTCAGCGCCGAGGTGGCCGTGCTGCTGAGTCCGCCCGAGGACACCGTGTCATTCGTGGAGGGCGGCCCCGGGGCGCCCGAACTGCGCCTCGCCCCGCTGGAGGTCGGCGGGCTGCTGCGCGAGCCGCTCTTCGGCGAGCGGACCGTCGTGATGACGTCGGCGACGCTGGGGAGCCTGGTGGCCGGCTCGCTGGGGCTGGAGCACGACGACTACAGCTACCTCGACGTGGGCAGCCCGTTCGACTACCCGCGGGCCGGCCTGCTCTACTGCGCCGCCCACCTGCCGCCCCGCAACTCCCCCGATTTCACCGCGGCGGCCATCGACGAGCTCGAAGCGCTCGTCAACGCGGCGCGGGGCCGCACGCTGGCCCTCTTCACCAGCCATCGCATGCTCGACGAGGCCGCCGACGCCCTCCGCCGCCGTCTGCGCTGGCCGCTGCTGCGCCAAGGCGACCTTCCGCCACTGCAACTGCTCGAGCGCTTCGCCGCCAGCGATGCCACCTGCCTCTTCGCCACCATCGGCTTCTGGCAGGGCGTGGACGTGCCCGGTCCGGCGCTCACGCTCGTGACCCTGGACCGGCTTCCCTTCCCCCGCCCGGACGATCCCCTGCTCAGCGCCCGGCGGGAGCACATCGGCGACGACGCCTTCCGGCTCGTCGATCTCCGGCGAGCATCCATGCTGCTCGCACAGGGAGCGGGTCGCCTCATCCGCACGAGCGCCGACCGCGGTGTGGTGGCCGTGCTGGATCGCCGTCTCTTGACCGCTCGCTACCGGGCGGAGCTGCTGGAGCAGGTGCCTCCCCTGCGCCGCACCGTCGAGCGGTCGGAGGTACTGGAGTTTCTCGCCTCGCTCTGACGGCCGCCGCTCGGGGTGCGAGCGCGCCGGCCTCACTCGCAGTAGCGCTCGACGGCGGCGGGCCGGTCCTGCCAATTCGGGTCCACCGAGACATGCAACTCCAGGTAGGCACCCGGTGGCAGCTGCCGGCGCACCCGGGTGCCCACCTGCTTGAGGACCTTGCCGCGGTGGCCGATCACGATGCGTCGCTGTGAGGTCCGCTCGACAAGGATCTCGCAGCGGATGCGCGGCCACTCCCACTGCGTGACGCGCGTGGCGATGGCGTACGGCAACTCGTCGCGCACGACCGCCAGGAGCTGCTCGCGCACCAGCTCCGCCACGGCCACGTCGTCGGGGATGGCGCTCACCATCCCTTCGGGGTAGTAGGGCGGTCCCGGGGGCATGCGCCCCAGGAGGTGATCCACGAACGCCTCGACACCCTCGCCCGTGCGCGCCGAGAGCGGGAAGTACGCCTCCGCCGACACCTGCGACACTTTGGCGAGCTGCTCCAGGACCCGCGCCGGGGCCGCCGCGTCGATCTTGTTGACGACGACCACGCCGTCGGCCGGGAGCTTGCCGGCCACGAACCGGTCGCCGGGACCGAACGGAGCGGTCGCATCGACGATCAGGCAGGCCACGTCCACGTCGCGCAAGGCCTCGGCCGCGGTCGCATTCAGGCGGGCACCCAGCGCCGTGCGCGGCTTGCCGATGCCCGGCGTGTCCACGAAGACGACCTGGACGCCGTCCCGGTGCAGCACGCCGTGGACGGCGCGCCGGGTGGTCTGCGGCTTGTCGCTGACGATCGACACCTTCGTCCCGCACAACCAGTTCAGCAGCGTGGACTTGCCCACGTTCGGCCGCCCCACGAGCGTCACGAACCCCGACCGCAGCCCCCCCTCAGAACTCACGCGACCACCGAGGGAGGGGGCCCGGGGGGCCGCTTCGCGACGCCTTGCGCCCGCGCCGAAGGAGCGAACGGCACCCCGGCCCCCGACCGGACACAGCAGACAACCGAGGAAGGGGGCCCGGGGGGGCCGGCCGGCATCACGGCGGGCCGGCGTCGATGCCCGTGACCAGGACGCGGGCGATGCGCCGCCGCTGCACGCGCTCCACCAGGAAGCGATGCCCGTTCACGTCGAGACTCTCCCCCTCGGCGGGGACCCGTCCGAGCAGGGTGAAGATCAGTCCTCCGACCGTGCTCCAGCGCCCCGAGGGCAACTCGGCATGCAGGACATCGGACAGGTCACTGAGAGGTACCCGGCCGCTCACCCGGAACGCCCCGTCCCCCGCCTCCTCCACGAGCGGGTACTCCACGTCGAACTCGTCGGTGATCTCCCCCACCATCTCCTCGAGCAGATCCTCCAGGGTCACGAGGCCCGCGGTGCCTCCGAACTCGTCGATCAGGATCACGAGATGCGAGCGCCCGCCCTGCATCTCCCGCAACAGTTCGGCGGTGCGCTTGGTGTCGGGGACGAAACCGATCTCGCGCATCATCTCGCCGACCGTTCTGTCGTCGCCGCCGTCGCGCACCGCAGCGATCAGATCGCGCACGTGCACGAGTCCCACGATGTCGTCGATCCCCTCGCCGTAGACGGGGATGCGCGTCAGGCCGTTGAACAGCGCCACGTCGAGGGCCTCGGACACGCTGAAGGTTTGCTCGATCGCCACCATGTCGGTCCGCGGCACCATGACCTCGCGCGCGATCGTGTCGCCGAAGGAGATGACGGACTCGATGAGACGGTGCTCCTGCACCTCGATGCTCTCATCGGCGGCTGCCAGCTCGGCCACCGCCAGGAGTTCCTCCTCCGAGACCGCCTCCGGTTCGACCCGCTCGCTCTGACCGAACCACCCGGACAGGCGCGGCAGGCCCATCAACAGTCGCAGCGGCGTGAACGCCACCACGATCCGCAGGATCGGGGCGACCAGCCGGGCGACGCGCTCGGGCCTGCGCATGGCCAATGACTTGGCGCCGATGCCCGTGGCCAGGTACAGCACCACCAACTCGATCGCGAACGCCGCGCCCAGTGCGCCGGACCCCCAGCGGCGCTGCGCCAGGAACGCCACCAGGGTGGCGACGCCCAGGTGGCAGGCCAGGACCAACCCCAGCACCACCGCAAGCATCGGCCGGCGTCGCTCGAGGAGCCAGCTGAGAGGGCTGGCACCGCTGGGCTCCTCCTCGATCAGGACCCGGGCCTGGCTCTGGCGCAACCGGGTGAGGCTGGTCTCGGCGGCCGACAGCACCACGGCGCAGAGACTCAGGACCGCCACGGCCACGAGGGCCAG
The DNA here is from genome assembly GCA_021296415.1 of Acidimicrobiia bacterium. Taxonomy (GTDB): domain Bacteria; phylum Actinomycetota; class Acidimicrobiia; order Acidimicrobiales; family CATQHL01; genus VXNF01. The sequence continues at coordinate 44,909 of JAGWAL010000001.1, forward strand.
GATCTCCGTCATTGCTCGGCCCGGCCGGGCGAGCGCGGCCGGGCCGGAGGGCGCGACGCCGGTGGCTCGTTCACACCCGGTCGTGGAGGGCCAGCAGCGCCCTGGTGCGCCGATCCATGCGGCGAGACTCGATGCGGCCCGCATGGTCGTGGCCCAGCAGGTGCAGCACGCCGTGCACGACGAGCAGCGCCAACTCGGCCACCAGCGGCCGTCCCACCTCGCCCGCCTGCCGGGCCGCCACCGAGGGGCACACCACGACGTCGCCGATCAGCAACGGCAACAACCCGCCGTCGTTCCGGCGGCCCGCCCGTCGCCGCGACCCATCCACGGGGAATGCGAGGACATCGGTCGGATGGGGGCTGTCGAGCCAGGCCCCCGCCAACTCCGCCATGTCGGGCTCGTCGACGAACGTCAGTCCCATTTCGGCGGGACGCCGGACCCCTTCGGTGTGGGCGGCGACCGCCGCCAGGCGACCCCAGCGGTCGAGATCCAGAACGGTCGGCGTGCCGCAGTCCGGCGCGGCGCTGGCGCCGGCGCGCTCGTCGCGCACGTCCACGGTCACCGGACCGTGCGTGACCCGCCGGCATCCTCGCGGCGATCCGAGCCGCTCCCCGGCCTCGGCCCTGCCGGCCGGAGGTCGCCGTTCCCTGTGACTCAGCGGGTCTGCGGACCCGTCGGCGCTCACCGCGGCCGGCCCCGCGGCGGCTCGTCACCCGCCTCGCTGCTGGCCTTGTCGTAGGCGTTGACGATGTCGGCGACGATGGGATGGCGCACGACGTCCCGGCTGGAGAGGTGGACGAAGCGCACCCCTTCGATCCCGCCCAGCAGGGTCTCCAGCCCGTCGAGCCCGCACCGCCCGCCGGGGACATCGACCTGCGTGACGTCGCCGGTGACGACGGCTCGAGAGTCGAACCCGATACGGGTGAGGAACATCTTCATCTGCTCCGGCGTGGTGTTCTGCGCCTCGTCCAGGATGATGAAGCTGCGGTTCAACGTGCGGCCGCGCATGAACGCCAGCGGGGCCACCTCGACGACCTCCTGCTCCAGCAGCCGCTGCACCCCGTTCATGTCCAGCATGTCGTAGAGGGCGTCGTAGAGCGGCCGCAGGTACGGGTCGACCTTGGCCGCCACATCGCCGGGCAGGAATCCCAGTCGCTCGCCGGCCTCCACCGCCGGGCGGGTCAGGATGATGCGCTCGACCTCCTGGGCCTGCAGGGCGGCGATGCCCGAGGCGACCGCCAACCAGCTCTTGCCCGTGCCCGCGGGACCGATGGCGAAGGTCACGGTGGCCGAGCGGATTGCGTCCACGTAGGTCTTCTGCCCCCGTGATCGGGGTCGCACGGCCGCGCCGCGGGCGTGGCGCAGCACCTCGTCGCTCAGCACCTCGCTGGGGCTCTCGTCGGCGGCCACCAGGTCGATGACGTGCACGATCGCCCGCGAGTCCACGGGGTGGCCCTGCTGGACGAGCGTGATCAACTCCTCGAAGACCCGCGCCACGCTCCCCGCCTCGGAGCCGTTGAGGCTCACCTCGTTGCCGCGGACGTGGATGTCCGTCTGCGGGAAGGCCGCCTCGAGCAGGCGCAGGTGGCGGTCCGCCGGACCCAGCAGCCCGGGCAGCAGATGGTTGCCGGGGATCGTGACCCGAGCCCGGCTCACGGATTGCTCAGCCGCGGGCGCCAACGCTGGGATGAACCGGTGACGGGGTTCCCGCCAGTAGTTCCGAGCGGGCGCACGCAGATGCGCCAACCGTGTCGAGGTATGGCAAGCGACTAGCTCTCCGTTGAGAGCTCTTCCTCGCCGGAACTACTCGACTGCGCGGGAATCGGATCGGGATAGAGATGCTTGAGAGTCCCCGGCTCGACGCGGGATTGCTCGATGAAGACGTCGACGTCGCTCGCCTTGAAGCGGAAGACGCGCCCGAATCGGTAAGCCGGAAGCTGCCCGATGTCGACGAAGCGATAGATCGTCCTCGTCGTGAGGCCGAGGCGTCGCGCCGTGTCTTCTGTGCTGAGCCAATCGATTTCCGACTCTACCATTTTCGTGATCCTCACCCTTCTCGAAGAGATTCAGCCCCGGTGTGCGTCAACGGCGGGAACACCGAGAACGGGCGGCCGGCGCATCTCGCAACAGGTCGCCCGTCATCCGTCTCCAGATATCAACAGGAAAATGATAGCCGACCAGGCGACATCAATGGCAAGGAAGCGGATTCGGCTGGGCTCAGAGGACGCCGATGGCGTCGTCCGACGTTGTGACGTCGAGCAGGATCTTGCCGAAGTTGGCGTTCGATTCCATGTAGCGATGCGCCTCGGCCACGTCCTCGATCGAGAATCGCCGGTCGATCACCGGCCGGAGGCGCCCGGTCTCGAACAGCGGCAGGACCTCGTCGGCGAATCTGCGGCTGAGGGCGATCTTCTCCTCGGCGGGGCGCGCCCGCAGCACGGTGCCGACGAGGCGGGCACGCTTGGCCATGAGACGGCGGAGCGCGATCGTCGCCTCGCCGCTGCCCAGCAGTCCCACCTGCACGATGGTGCCGCACGTGCGCAGCGCCGCCAGGTTCCTGTTGAGTTGCTCCCCGCCGACCACGTCGAGCACCACATCGGCACCTCGACCGGCCGTCAGGTCGCGCACCGCCTCGACGAAGTCCTCGGAGCGGTAGTCCACGGCCAGGTCCGCCCCGAGTTCGCGGCAGCCGGCCGTCTTGGCCGCCGAGGCGGTGGCCACCACCGTCGCCCCCAGCGCCTTGGCGATCTGGATGCCGGCCGTCCCCACACCCGAGCCCCCGCCGTGGACGATCGCGGTGCGGCCGGAGGTGAGCCCTCCCTGCACGACGAGAGCGTCCCACGCGGTGATCCAGACTTCGGGGATCGCCGCCGCGTCGGCGAGGGCCATTCCCTGCGGCGGCCGCAGTGCCATGCGCTCGTGCACGACGACCTGCTCGGCGTAGCCGCCACCGCCCAGCAGGCTCATCACCGGGTCACCGGGGGCGAAGGCGGTGACCCGATCACCGGCTCCGACCACGCGGCCGGCACACTCCAGACCGAGGATCTCCACGTCGGCCCGCGGGCCGGCATACATGCCGCGGCGCTGCAGGAGGTCGGCCCGGTTCAGGGCTGTGGCAACCACCGCAACGAGCAACTCGTCGGGTCCGGGCACCGGCGCCGGCACCTCAATGATCCGCAGCACCTCGGGACCACCGTGCTCGGTCAGGACGACTGCACGCACCCGCGCAACGCTACCCCGCCGGGATACGTCGCGGCCCCTATCCCGGCGGCTCCGGCCCGCCCGGACCGTCAGTCTCCCGTCCGTCGACCCGGATCAAACGGTGCAGCATGCGGACGGCGATCATCAGAAGGAGGCCCGCGAACAGGCCCGTCGACACCTGCGGGGAGATGATCCCCGCCAGCAGGGCACCCCCGAACGCCGATGCCACGCCGCCGGCGCCGGTGAGCAGAGCCCCGCGCAGGTCGACGTTGCCGTGGCGCATGTTGCGCAGCGTCCCGACGACGGCGGTCGGCAGGATGACCAGCAGTGACGTCCCCTTGGCGGTGACGTCGGCGACCTCGAACAGCAGCACGAGCGCCGGGACGACGATGATGCCGCCGCCGATGCCGAGCAGACCGGCCAGCAGCCCGACGAGGAGGCCACAGCCGGCCAGGGCGAGACCGATCGCCGGTGTCAGCGAGAGCTCCCCCGTCCCGCCGGGCGGCCCCGCCAGCAGCCGGCCCGCCGTGACGCCCAGCAGTACCACGAAGGCCGCCTGGAGCGTCCGTAGCCTGATGCGGTTCAGCAGATCGGCGCCCGCCAGCACGCCCAGCCACGAACCCGAGAAGATCAGCAGCGCCGCCGGGACGTCGACCGAGCCGCTGAGCGCGTAGGCGGCGATCCCTGCGACGGCCAGCAACGCCGAGGTGGCGAGCGAGGTGCCGTGGGCGAGCCGTTGCGGCAGACCCCCGAGCAGCATGAGGCCGGGGGCGATGAGGATCCCGCCGCCGACGCCGAACAGCCCGGCGATGAATCCGGCGACGACCCCGACCCCGGCGAGGAGCCACTTGTGCCGAGCGCCGTCGCCCGCGGCGTCGGTCACGCGGGTGCGTCCGCGTCCCGGATGGTCTCGGGATTCGAGGTGTCCGGACGACCGGGGCGCGCCCCGCCCGCGTACTCGAAACCGAATCGCCCCTTGATGCAGAGGTGCCCCGAGGTCACCTCGTGATCGGCCGGCGAGGTCACCCGGAAGATCTGATCATCCTGGGTGTGGAGTTCCAGGTTGCAGCCGACGCCGCAGTAGGGGCAGACCGTCGTCGTGACCGCCTGTGCCCCGGGGTCGAACTGCCCCGAGCGCCGCAGGTCGAATTCCCGGGTGAAGATGAGCGCGCCCGTGGGGCAGACCCCGATGCAGTTGCCGCAGTAGACGCAGGCCGACTCCGGCAGTTCCACGTCGAACTCCGTGGAGATGCGCGCCTCGAAGCCGCGCCCCGCCACGGCGATTGCGAAGGTGTGCTGTGCCTCGGTCCCGCAGGCGTCGACGCACTTGTAGCAGAGCACGCAGCGGTCGTAGTCCCGCACGTACAACTCGTCGTGGCGCCGCACCGGCTCGGAGACCCGTGCCCGGTCGGCCCCGTGCCGCTGGGGATCGGCGCCGTATTCCTCGAGCCAGCGCAGGATGTCCGCCTCGGCGCGGGAAAGGTCCACGGAGGAGGCCAGGAGCTCCAGGACCATCCGGCGCGAGGCCCGGACGCGCTCGGAGTCGGTGCTGATGACCATCCCCTCCGTCACGCGGCGGGAGCACGCCGGAACCAGGGTGCGGGCACCCTCCAGTTCCACGACGCAGACCCGGCAGGCGTTCACCGGCGTGATCGTCGGCGCCCAGCAGATCGTCGGCACCTCCAACCCCGCGGCCTGGCAGACGTCCAGGATCGTCGCCCCCTCGGGAGCCGACCGTTCGACGCCGTTGACTTGCACGTCCACCTTCCGGCGAGGGAGACCGACCGGAACCGGGGTGCTCATCGGCCGGTCCCGTTGCCCGAGGACGCGGGCGCGCCGGCGATGAGCCCCAGACGCAGCGCCGAGGTGACCGCCGAGGCGGCGGTGTGCCCGAGCCCGCAGATGGAGGCGTCCCCCATGACGCCCGCCAGGTCTTCCAGGAGCTCGCCGTCGTCCGGCAGCGCCGAGCCGTTGCGCAGGCGCACGATCGTCTCGTGCTGGCGGACCGTTCCCACGCGGCACGGCACACACTGGCCGCAGGACTCGTCGCGGAAGAACGAGGTGATCCGCTCGACGATGTCGCCGATGTCCACCGAGCGGTCGAACACCGTGACCGAGCCGGACCCCAGGGTGAGGCCGGCCATCCGGGAGTCCTCGAATGTCAGCGGCAGGTCCGTGGCGTCGGGAGACACGAACATGCCGGCCGCGCCGCCGAGCAGCACCGCGCCACCGGCGCCCGGTGCGCCGGCGAGCGCCAGCAACTCGTCGAGCCGCGTCCCGAAAGGCACCTCGTAGACACCGGGGTTCGCCACGCTCCCGGCGATCGAGAAGAGCTTCGTCCCGGGGCTCTCGGCCGTGCCGACCCGGCGAAAGGCCTCCGCCCCCGCGTTGAGGATGACCGTGACGTTGTGGAGGGTCTCGACGTTGTTCACGACCGTGGGCCGGCCGAACAAGCCGGCCTCCGTCGGGAACGGGGGCTTGGAGCGCGGCTCGCCGCGGTATCCCTCCAGCGAGTTGAACAGTGCCGTCTCCTCGCCGCAGATGTACGCCCCCGCCCCCCGCCGGACCTCGATGTCGAAGTCGAGGCCGCTGCCCGCCACGTCGGAGCCGAGAAGGCCCCGGTGGCGGGCCCGGTCGATGGCGTGCGCAACCCGCTCCTCGGCCTCGGGGTACTCACCTCTGATGTAGACGTAGCCCCGCGTGGCGCCGACGGCCGCCGCGGCGATCGTCATCGATTCGACCAGGGCGTACGGATCGCCTTCCATCAGCACGCGGTCCTTGAACGTCCCGGGCTCGGACTCGTCGGCGTTGCAGACCACGTAGCGCTCCCGGCGCGCCGAAGCCGCCACCGCCCGCCATTTCACCCCGGTCGGGAAGGCCGCCCCTCCCCTACCGCGGAGCCCGGAATCGGCGATCTCGCGAAGAACCGCGTCCGGCCCGACCGCCAGCGCCGTCCGCAGGGCGCCATAGCCGCCGTGCGCCCGGTAGTCCTCCAGGCTGGCCGGATCCACGACCCCAATACGCCCGGTGAGCCAGGCGGGGCCGGCGGCCAGCACGCGGGGCGAGGCGGGTTCGGTTCCCGCGGTGGCGAGAGCGTCGGCGACGGACCCCACTGCCCTCCAGCGAGCCGCCTCGGCCCCCGAGCGCTGCACGAACAGGGCAGGAGCCCGATCACACTGGCCGAGGCAGGGGCTGGGATGCACCCCGACCGATTCGCCGGCCGCGTGCGCGGCGTGCGCGGCGGCGGGATCCCGGTAGTCGGGATGGACGCGGCAGGCGATGTCGTCGCAGGCGTGGACGACGGTTGCGGGACCCGCCTCGGTGCGCAGCAGCGCGTAGAACGTGGCGACGCCGAACGCCTCGGCGCGCGGCACCTCGAGGCGCGCGCACAGCTCCCCCAGCGCCTCCGGGCTGATCCATCCCACCCCGTCCTGGAGCGCGTGCAGCGCCGGCAGCAGCAGGTGCCGGCGGTCGGGCCCGCGCCGGATCACCCGGGCATCGACGGTGTCGTGGCGAAGCCCGACAGCCGCGTCCAGGACACGCACCTCCGCCGGCGTCGGCGCGTCGAGGGACGATCTCGACTCCATCGTGCCAGCCTAGGAGTGCGGCTGAGTGTCGCAGAGTCGGCCCCGCGACGCCGCCCGGGAATCCCTCTCAGGCTGTCGAATGCGCGCGCAGTAGTTCGCGGAGGCGCGACGGGCTGAGGTTGGCCTGTGTGATCGGCACGCCAAGCGGCGCCAAGGCGTCGTGCACGGCCGCGGCGAGCGCCGCCGGCGTCACGATGATGGCCCCCTCGCCGGCACCGCGGAAGCCGCCGATCAACTCCGAGGGCGTCTCCCGGTGCACGATGCGCGGCCGAACCACATCACCGAAGGCGGGGATCATGTAGTCCAGGAGCGTCGAGGTCTGCGGCTGACCGTTCTCGTCGTAGTGGATCTCCTCGAAGAACGTCTGCCCCACCGCCTGCGCGACCGCGCCGTGGATCTGCCCGTCCAGCAGCACGCGGTCGATCACGGTCCCGCAATCGTGCACGATGGTGAGGTCGCTCACCGTCACGACCCCGGTCGCCGGGTCGACCTCGACGACAGCGGCTGCGGCGGCCGTGGAATAGGTGGCGGCCACGTTGAGCTTGCCGCGCTCATCGGGGAAGGGGCTGGTGTTGCCCGGGTCGTAACCCACCACGACCGACAATCCCGGATCCATGCCCGGCGGAAGCAGGAAGGTGTGGAGATAGGCCGCGGCGGCGATCTGCCCGAACGGGATCGCCGCCTCCCCCAGGCGGAAGAAGCCGTCGCTCGCCTCGATCTGATCGGCGGGCGCTTCCAGCAACCCGGCGGCGATGGCCGCCATCTTGTCGCGCACCTGCCGGGCCGCCTTGATGACCGCTCCACCGCCCATGACCGCCGAGCGGCTCCCCCACGTGCCGATGCCGTAGGGCAGCGCGGCGGTGTCACCGTCGCTCACCGCCACGTCGTCGGGGCTGATGCCCAGCACATCGGCGGCGACTTTGGCGTAGATGGTCTCGTGGCCCTGGCCCTGGGACTTGGTGCCGACGGCCACGTTGACCCTGCCGTCGGGCTGCACGGTCAGCATGGCCATCTCGTAGCCGCCGAAGCGTCCCGCGAGGGCATGGATGTTGGGCGCCGTTGGCTCGACCATCTGGGCGATGCCCACGCCGACGAGACGGCCTTCCGCCCGTGCCTCGTCGCGGGCCCCGCAGGCGGCGTCGTAGTCCGCTGCCTCCAGCAACTCCGAGAGTTGCTCATCGAAGCTGCCGGTGTCGAGGACCGCGCCGGTCGCCGTCACGTAGGGCCGGGGCTCGTCGGGGATCATGTTCCGCCGGCGCATCGTCACCGGGTCGATGTCGAGCCTCTCCCCCACCAGGTCCAGGACCCGCTCCATGAGGAAGATGCCCTGCGGCTGGCCGTAGCCGCGGTAGCCGCCCATCGGGCACTTGTTGGTGGCCACGCAGCGCAACTCGAAGGCGTAGTCCTGCAGGTCGTAGCAGTTCGGCACGACGCCCGTGGTGACGATCGCCGGCGCGCAGCCCAGGATGTACAACTCCGGCGACCCGACGTCCACGACGAAGTTGGCACGCAGCCCCAGCACCCGGCCGTCATTGCGGTAGGCCACCTCCACCTCGTGGACCTGTTCGCGGGAGTGCAGGCCGGCGAGGAGGTTCTCCGTGCGGTCCTGCTGCCAGACCACGGGATGGCGCACCCGCATTGCGAGCACCGCCACCAGCGCCTCCTCGCGCATGAAGTGCGCCTTGTTCCCGAAGCCCCCTCCCATGTCCGGTGCGACGACGCGAATCTTGGCCTCGCTCAGCCCCGTTATGTCCGAGATCACCGTGCGCAGCGTGTGCGGGACCTGCGTCGACACGTGCATCTCCAGGCGTCCCGTCGACGGGTCGAACTCGCCGAGCGCGCCGTGGCCCTCCATTGGTAGGCCGGAGACGCGGTGATGCGTGAACCGCTCCCGGAGCTCCCCGTCGGCGTCGGCGAACGCCGCCTCGACGTCGCCATGGGCGCCCGGCATGTACAGGAAGACGTTGTCGCCCCAGTCCTCGTAGAGCAGCGGGGCCTCGGCCTCCAGACCGGCCTTGGCGTCGCTGACCGCCGGCAGCTCCTCGTAGTCCACCTCGATGAGTTCGAGGGCGTCCTCGGCGATGTAACGGCTGTCGGCCACGACGGCGGCGACCGGCTCGCCCACGAACCGGGCCTTGTCGGTGGCGAGCACCGACCAGGTGATCTGGCGCAGCGTCGGGATCATGGGGAGGTGGTGGCTGAACTCTCCGGTGTCGGCCGCCAGCTCGGCGCCGGTGAACACCCCGATCACGCCGGGCACGGTCATGGCGCCCGAGACGTCCACGTCGCGGATCCGGGCGTGGGCCAGCGGGCTGCGCAGGATGGCGATGTGCTTGAGGTCGGGTCGCTGGACGTCACCCAGATACTCCCCCCGGCCGCACAGCAGACGCGTGTCCTCGTGACGCCGCGTGCCGGTCTGCGCGGGCGCCCGGGGCGGGGCGGCAACGCTCACGACGGAGCCTCCCCCGTCCCGGCGAGGGATTCCAGCGCGCTGACGATGTTGACGTAGCCGGTGCAGCGGCAGAGGTTGCCCGACATCCACTCCTCGATCCGATCCCGGCTGGGGTGCGGGTCCGTCTCGAACAGCTCCAGCGCCGTTAGGACCATGCCTGGGGTGCAGAAGCCGCACTGCAGGCCGTGGTGCTGCGACAGGGCCTGCTGGATGGGGTGCAGCGCCCCCGGCGAGCCGACCCCCTCGATGGTGCGCACCTCGGTGCCGCTCGCCTGAACGGTGAACATGAGACACGACCGCACGCCGCTGCCGTCCACCAGGACCGTGCAGGCGCCGCAGGCTCCCTGCTCGCAGCCGGCGTGCGCCCCCTTGGCGGCCAAGCGGTCCCGCAGGGTGTCCAGCAGCAACTCGCGCGGCTCGACGTCGACTTCGGCGGACTCACCATTGAGCGAGAACCGGACGGATGTCATGCCCTGCCACTCCTCATTCCGAACCTCCTGTTCACGATCGGCCGGCGCCCCTCACCCGCCGGGGTCCCGGCGCGCCGCGCCCGCCTTCTGCCATGCCCTGCGCACGGCGTCGGCGGCGAGCACGGCGGCGAGATCGCGGCGGTAGTCCTTCGAACCGTGCACGTCGCCGGGAGGATCCGACGCCGCCGCCACTCGCTTCCCCAGTTCCCGGGCTGCGCCGTCGCCCAGTTCGGACTCGCCGAGCAGGAACTCCCCCGCCGCACTGAGATCCACCGGGGTCGGGCCGAGCCCGCATCCGGCGATTCGCAGCGACTCGCAGGTCCCGGAGGCGTCACGATGGACGATGACGGCCACACCCGCGGTTGCGAAATCACCGTGGCGGCGGACGAACTCCGAGAAGGCGCCGCCGTCGCCGTCGGTGTGGGCGGGGACCTCGACCGCGGTCAGAAGTTCGGTCGGGTCGAGGCTCGTGGTGAAGGGTCCCGCGAACAACTCGGCGGCGGGAATGGCCCGCTCGCGTCCGGTGCCGCTGGCGATCACGCGCCCGTCCAGCGCCACGAGCAGCGCCGGCAACTCGGCCACGGGATCCGCATGAGCGATGCTGCCGCCGAGCGTGCCCCGATTGCGGATGTGCACATGACCGATGAGAGCGGCGGTCTCGGCAAAGATCGGTGCCTTCTGGTGCACCAGCGGGTCGGTCTCCAGGAAGCGATGGCGGCACATGGCGCCGAATCGCAGCGTGCCGTTGCGGCCCCCGAAACCCACCAGGTCCCGCACGCCGTTCACGTCCACGAGCAGCCTCGGGCGCGCCAGGCGCAGGTTCATCAGCGGCACCAGGCTCTGCCCGCCGGCCAGTATCCGGGCGTCCTCGGTCTGGGCAAGGGCCTCGGTGGCTTCGGCGACCGACCGGACGGCGACGTAGTCGAACCGCGGGGGCTTCATGCCGGAACCGCTGCCAGGGCCGCACCCGCCCGACGGTCCTCATCCCGGTAGCGCGAGACGAGCCAGGTATTGAACTGGGCGAGGACCGACTCCTGCCACGAGTACCGCCCGCGCGGGGCGAAGCGGGACCCCATCCCCCGCTGAACCGCCGTGTTGGTCGGCAGGTCCTGGTTGTTGAACAACTCCACCCCGTGGATGGCGGCCCCCAGCAGCTCGCCGAACAGGGGCACCTCCAGCGTGGACGGCGGGAAGATGTAGGCCATCGTGAGGGTGTGGGACGACTCGTTCACCGGTTGCACCGTGAACCAGAACGCCGAGTCCGGCTGGAATCCCATCAGCAGGCTGGGAGGAACGTAGGCGAACGTCATCCGCCAGCGCTCTTCCTCCGTAAGGGTCGGGATGATCGGAAAGATCGCCTTCTGGGTGGGGTTGAAGCCTCCGTCGGGAACGGTTGCTCCCATGAACCCGTACATTGCGCCGTCGCCCTCCTCGAAGGGCGCGTACCAGGCGTTGCGCGACGGCGCGAAGTCATGGATGCCCTTGTGGAGACGATCCGGGTGATAACCCTCCATGAAGTTCTCGACCATGATCTTCCAGTTGAACGGGAGGTCCGGGACGGTCTCGGGCTCCACCGTGACCATGTCCTCGATGTGGTAGTTCGCCAGAACCTCGTCGAGTTTGCCCAGGCGGGGAGCCAGCGGCGGCGCCTCCTCGTCGAAGTTGACGAAGACGAATCCCTTCCAGAGTTCCGTCCGCAGCCGCGGCAACGCGATGCCCGAGCGGGCGAATCCCGTCGTCTGGCCCATCTCGGGTGCACCCACGAGCCTGCCGTCGAGGTCGTAGGTCCACCAGTGGTAGGGGCAGCGGAAGGTGCGACAGTTGCCGGACGTCTCCGGCGGCAGTTCGAACCACTCCGAGGGCGGCCGTTGCGCGGGCGCGGTGACGCACATGCCCCGGTGCTGGCAGACCGAGGACATCACGTTGATCTCGTTCTGCGCGCCGCGCACGACGATCAGAGGCTCCCCGGCCACCGTGATCGTGTAGAAGTCCCCCACGTTGGGGATCTGGTCGCTGCGCCCCACGCAGACCCACTCGTGACCGAAGACGGCCTCCTTCTCGAACGCGAAGAAGTCCGGATCGGCGTACACCGCCGGCGGCAGGCCGACAGCAGCGGTGAAGTCCTGCGCCGATGCATCCATGCTCTCCAGCGGAATGGGGCAGCGGCAGTGTGTCGACACGAGGCACCTCCAGGTCGTTCGAAGACTTCACGTTAGTGCGCGCCACGGGAGCGGTTCCAAGGCGCTCCGCAATCGCTACGACGACCGAGCTCGCCTTCCATGTTCGGCAGCGATCGAGCGAGTCGCGGTCCCGAGCAGCGGCGGCGTCGGCCAGGATCGGGCGACCTGGAACGCCTTGGCGACGGCGAGCACCGTCTCGTCCGCGAAGCGCCGCCCGACGATCTGACCGCCGGTTGGCAGGCCGTCGGAGCTGAACCCCGTCGGCACCGAGATCACGGGGCAGGAGGGCACGAGGTTGAAGGGCGAGGTCATCTCCAGACCGTCGAAGGAGCCATCGGGCCCCGTCCTGCCGTAGTCCGAGTCCTCGACTCCCTCGGCGGGCGGGACAGGAAGGGAACCCCGCGCAAGGGTTCCGTCCCGCCCCGCTGCGACGTGGTCGGCGTGCCCGCTGCCCGGCGCGCCGCCGAGCGTGCCTCACTGCCGTACACGAAGCACAGCAGGTTGAGCGCTGGGTTGAGCAGGTCGATGCGCTCGAGATGGGCCTCCACCACATCGACGACCGTGACCTGACCCCCCTCCAGGGCCTCGGTGAGCGACGCAACCGACATCGAGCAGAGCTCGTCGGCGCGCCCCCGATCGGACTCGCCCGTCAAGATGGGCCGTGGGGGACTTCGCTGAGCAAGCGGAGGCCGTCGTCTGTCACGAGGAAGTTGTCCTCGATCTTCAGCACGACGGATTCGCCGCCGATCTCGACGAACGTCTCCGGCTCCAGCGCGATCGTGGCGCCGGAGACGAGCGGCACGTCCGCGCTCATCAGATCGGGCCGATACATCGTCGGCCACTCGCAGGCTCGGAGCCCGATGCCGTGGCCGACCGCGTAGGGGGTGCGCGGATAGCCGTGCCCGCGCAGAACGGCGTTGGCAGCCTCGTGGATCCTCGATGAGCTCACGCCGGGACGGCAGAGATCCTGGGCTGCGCCGTAAGCCTCCAGGAGCACTTCGTAGCCCTTGACAACCTCGGGATGGGGATCTCCCACGAAGGCGGTTCGGCAGATGTCGGACGCGTATCCCCCTTGTCCATAGGCACCGATGTCGAAGAAGAAGGCGTCGCCATGCCGCAACTCCGCGCCGTTGGCGAACCAATTCCCGGTCGGTTGCCGGACGTTGCACACGGAATGCGTGAGATATTCCACGCCTTGGCGCTGCAACGACTCCATCGCCACCGCCAAGACCTCGAAGTCCCGCATTCCGGGTGCAAGCGCCTCGATCGCTTCGGATGCCGCTATCGCATTGACGCGGCTTACCGCCTCGAGCAGTTCGACCTCGGCTGGATGCTTCTCGACCCGGACCTCGAACATCTCGAGGGCGACGTCGAAGAATTCCACGTTCGGCAGCCGCTCCCGCAGGGCCTCGAACACCTGCCACGCGCACGTGTCCACCCCCACCCGGCGGGCGCCGGCGCGTTCGATCTGCTCGGCGAGCACGCGGGCCCACTCGGCCACGTGCATCGTGCTTGCCGACCATGAGGGCGCCGGAACCCAGGCGCTGACGTTGGGCAGGTTCGGCAGGGGCTCGAAGACTTCCTCATCCACGAACGGCACGAAGATCAAGCTCCGGCCATCACGGTCCACGAGTGTGGCGAACCAGTCGTGGTTCTCCGAGATCGTCATGACGCGGTAGTCCGTCACATAGCGGATGTTGTCGAAGGCCGTGAACAGCACGTGATCCAGCGCTTTGGCAGCCATCAGCGACCGGGTCCGCGCCAGCCGGTCGGCGCGCAGTGAGAGCCAGTCGATGCTCGGCCAGTCGTACACGTGCGGGTCTCAGTCCAAGAGTGCCTTCGAGTACCGGCGAATGAGCCAGCGGTTGAAATGCGAAATGGGTTGCTCCTGCCAGCACAGCCGGCCTCTGGGCGCGAAGTCCGATCGCAAGCCGCGCTGAATCGACGAGACCGCGCCGAAGTCCTGCTCGTTGAAGTACTCGATGCCGAGCGCGGCAACTGCTTCGAGGTGGTGGAACCGGGGATGCTCCGGATACTCCCGGGGGTACAGCCCTGCCACCTTGATATCGAGCCGGTCGACCGCCGTCGGATTCATGAGGAAGTAGAACGCCGAGTCGGAGTTGACGCCGAAGGCCAGTGTCGGCGGCACCAGGAAGAACACGGCCAACGCCCGTTCCTCTTCAGTGAGCGTGGCAATCGGCGGGAACAGGGCCTTGAAAGTCGGGTTGAATCCGAAATCGGCGTGCGTGGTCTTCCCGGCGCCGATGACCGTGGCGCCGGATGGATCGAAGTCATCGCGCCACTCGTAGCTGTTGCTCCGCGAGAACTCGCAGATCGGATGGTGCAAGCGGTCGGAGTGGTAGAACTCCACGAAGTTCTCGACCATGACCTTCCAGTTCCAAGGGAGATCCTGGAGGAGTTCGGCCTCGCCGGGGACCATGTCGGCGATGTTCCAGTTCGTGATCATCTCGTCGACCGCTTCGAGCTTGGGCGCCAGCGGAGCGGCGTCGCGGTCGAAATTGGCGAATATGAAGTTGTTCCAGACCTCGACCCGGAGGTTGGGCAGGCGGTTGTCCTCGCGCCGGAACCCCTTGGTCCGCTGCATGTCGGGCGCGCCGATGAGGTCGCCCTCCAGGTTGTAGGTCCAGTAGTGGTACGGGCAGCGAAAGGCGTGCCCGCAGTTGCCCGAAGTCTCGGCGGGCCGACTGTCCCACCACTTCTCGCGAGGCTTCGGGATCTGATCGGTGATCACCATGGCGCGGTGCCGGCAAACGGATGACATGACCCGGACCTGGCCGTCCTTGCCGCGCACCGCCAGGAGCGGCTCGTCCGCGATGGTCGCGGTGAAGTAGTCGCCCGCATCCGGGATCTCGTCGGCCCGCCCGAGACACACCCACTCCTTCTTGAAGAGGGCGCCCTTCTCGAACTCGAAGAACTCCGGGCTCGTGTAGCACTTGGCCGGCAGCATGACCGCCTCGTCGACCTCTTTGTCCGAGGCCTCCAGGTCGCTCGCCAGGATGCGGCGCACCAGCGGTGTTGTCGGGATGGCCATACCTGAGACGCCTTTCGGACGGGGCCCGGATCGCTCGACGGCGTCGCCGTCCCCCCCGAGATTCCAGTTCCGTGCCTGCTGTTGGGAACGTAGCGCCGATGCATATGAGGGTCAAGGTGCCGGGATGGCGCCACCACCGGGAACGGGGCGACCCGAACGGTCACGCCTTCCCCGGCGCGAAGGTGCGGCCGAGGGCCGCCGGCTGCCGCTTGCCGCGCGCGAACAGGAGCATGGCCAGGAGGGCAAGCAGGTACGGCGCCGAGATCAGCACCTGGGGCGTGATCGTCACGCCGATGGCCGGGAGCGCCAGCCGCAGCGCGTCGGCCCAGGCGAACAGGAGGCAGCCCAGAACAGTGCCCCTGATCGTCCATCCGCCGAAGATGACGGCCGCGATCGCTATGAAACCCCGGCCTGCGGTCATGTTGGGCGTGAATGCGCCGATCACGCCGACCGACAGGTAGGCCCCGCCCAGCCCGGCCAACGCACCACACAGGTAGATCGCCTGCCGCCTCCGCCTGTTGACCGGGATGCCGGTGATGGTCGACGAGTCCGGATCCTCGCCCGCGGCGCGAATCTCGAGTCCCCAACGGCTCCGCCACAGCACCCACCAGATCAAGGGAATCAGGGCGTAGAGCAAGAAGAAGGGCGGCTTCTGCTCGAAGAGCGCCTGGCCCACGAGCGGGATCTCGGAGAGAACCGGGATCGACCACGTGCCGAACTGCAGAGGGATCATGTCGATCGATGCGAGCAGAAAGCTCGTACTGCCCAGAACGAGGATGTTGAGCGCCAGTCCCACGACGAACTGGTTGATCGTGAAGCGGTGGCTCAGGAGCGCCTGCACGACGGCCACCACCAATCCCACGGCGATGCCGATGAGCAGCCCGAGGACCGGCGAGCCGGTCACGGAACTTCCGAGCGCCCCGCCGAAGGCGCTGCCGAGCATCATCGCCTCGACGGAGATGTTCAGCGTCCCGGCCCGTTCTGCGACCATCTCACCCAGCGCCACGAAGAGGAGCGGCGCCGCCAGGCGCGAGGCGCTGTCGAGAATGATCGTGATGTCCTGGATCATCCCGGCCCCTCGGATCGCATCGGGGCACCGGCGCCGCGAGGCACTTGCTGCGGGAGGGGGACCACGGGAGTCACGCCCGGTCGCGGATCGCCCGCGCCTGGCGCTGGCGGCTCCGGTAGATCATGTACAGCGAGGGCAGGGTGACGGCAATGACGATCAGAGCCTGGACGATGCCGACCAGGGCCTGATCGACGCCGGTCGCGGCGAGCACACCGCCGCCGGCGCGCAGTGCGCCGTAGAGAAAGGCAACCGGGATCGCGTACAGGGGACCGAAGCCGGCAACGAGCCCCACGAGCAGGCCTTCCCAGCCGTAGTTGTTGGCGAAACCGGTCCGGATGCGCATGACGTGACCGCTGAGGAGCACGCCGCCGGCGAGCCCCGCCATAGCCCCCGAGAGCAGAAGGGCGCTCCCTCCGATCACCCAGGGCCGCACGCCGAAGCGGCTTGCGGCCCGCGGGTTGAACCCGAACATGCGCAGCCGGAATCCCCAGCGCAGGCGCGCGATCGCGAACGCGGCGCCGGCGGCCACCACGATCGCGATAACGATGCCGAATTGGAGCCGGAATCCCTCGCCCGACGCCAGGAATGGCAGTTGAGCGGTGTCGGGCAGGCGGTCCGACTGTGGGTTGAGGGAAACGTATGCGGCTTCGCTGGGCGATTCCTGGAGAAGCCACGACCGATTCACCGCGAACGAAATAACCTCGAAAGCAACGAAGTTGAGCAGGAGTGTCGTGATGACCTCGCTGATGCCACGGCCGTACTTGAAGGCCGCGGCCACCGCCGCCCAGACCGCCCCTCCTATCACGCTGGCCGCCAGGATCACGGGGATCGCCACGAATCCCGGTGCCGGCAGGGCCAAACCCACCGCGGCACCGAACATTGCGCCGAACGCCAACTGTCCCTCGAGGCCGATGTTGATCAGGCTGGCCCGGCCGGCGATGCAGGCTCCGACTGCGACGATGAGCAGCGGGATCATGTGGTTGATCGTCGTCACCAACGCCGAGGCCGAGCCCACGCTGCCTCGGATCATTGCCGAGAACACGGTCCCCGGGCTGTTGCCCGTGAACTCCAGGAACAGCGAGGCGATCAGGAGCGCCACCACGATCGAGACGACCAGGAGGACGGGGAAGACCAGCTTGTCGCGAAGGGGAACGCTGCTCGCCGTCTCCTCCCGGTCGGGCAGCTCCTCCTCCCGGGGCGCTGCTTCCCGGCCGGCCGGGTCGGGGTTCACGCCGCCTGGCCTCCCATCATGAGCCCGAGCCTCTCGTGATCCACCGCGGCACTGTCCATGCTCCCGACGATGGTGCCGCGGTGGATCACGTCGATCCGGTCGGCCAGGGCGAGGATCTCGTCCAACTCGGTGGAGATGAGCAGCACGGCCGTCCCGTCGCGCGCCACGTTGCTCAGCCGGGCCCACATGTCCTCGATGGCGCCGACGTCGAGCCCCTGGGTGGGTTGCGCGGCCAGCAGGACAGCGGGGTTTCGCGACAGTTCCCGAGCCAGCACGACACGCTGCTGGTTCCCACCCGAGAGCGACCACATGGGCGCGTCCATGCTTGCCGCGGTGATGTCGAACTGCCGGACGAGCTGGCGTGCTCGCCTGCGCACGAGCCGGGGAATGATGACCCCCCGTCGCATCACGCGGTCCAGCTGGTTCAGCACCAGGTTCTCTGCGACGGTCATGTCGAGGACGCTCCCGGACTCGCGCCGGTCCGATGGGATCACGCCGATCGTTGAGTGCGGGTCGGGGCGGCCGAGCGGGATCTCACGTCCGGAGACCATGACCCGGCCCGCCTCGGGAGCCAGCAGGCCCGACAGCAGTTCCACGAGCGCATCCTGCCCGTTGCCCTCCACGCCGGCCACGCCGAGGATCTCGCCCCTACCGACGCGGAGGGACAGGCCCTCCAGGAGCCTGCGCCCGTCGGGACCGCGTGCGCTCAGGTTCTCCACTTGCAGCGCCACGGCTTCCTCGGCGTCCGACGGCGCGGCAGATGCTGCGGCCCTGTCGGCAGGCTCGGCGGGCCCCTCGTGGGTCCCGCCCGGATCCCGCCGCTCCTGGACCGCCACGAGCCCGATCGCCGCACCCTCGTCCTCGAGCGACGCTTCGCGACCCAGCATCTCGTTGGCCAGGGATGCCGCCGTCGCAGTGCCGGTCGCAATGGTCGAGATGGCGCGACCGTCCCGGAGGACTGTGACCCGATCGGTGGCGCGGAGGATCTCCTCGAGGCGATGGCTGATGAGCACGACCGCGCACCCTCTCCGGTTGACCATCTCGCGCAACACGTCGAACAGCACTCGCGATTCCTGGGACGTCAGGACCGACGTCGGTTCGTCGAGGATGATCAGCCTGGGATCCTGCCGCAGGCACTTGATGATCTCGACGCGCTGGCGCTGAGCGGGACTGAGGTCCTCCACCCGCGCACGGGGATCGATCGGGAGTCCGTAGCGCTCGCCGATCTCGACGACCCGGTCGATCGCCTCCGCGGACCGGATCCGACCTCGCTCTCCGAGTGCCACGTTCTCCCACACTGTCAGCGCTCTGACGAGGCTGAAGTGCTGGTGGACCATCCCGATGCCCGCTTCCAGCGCAGCGATCGGGTCGCCGGGCGGGAGTTGGCTTCCGTCGAGCAGGACCCGGCCACCGTCGGGACGCACCACTCCCGACACCATCTTCATGAGGGTGGACTTTCCTGCGCCGTTCTGGCCGAGCAGCCCGCGAATCTCGCCCGCGTCGACCGCGAGCGAGACTGCGTCACAGGCGACGATCCTGCCGTAGACCTTCGTCGCCCTCTCGACGGTCAGAAGCGCGCGCGGCTCCCGGGCGGAGGCGTTGGGGGATTGCTCCGGCTCCGACCGCCCCGGCTCGTGCTGATCGGGCTCGGCCTGCGCCTCCTCCGGAGCCTCGTCGCCGGGATTTGCGGGTTCAGGCGGCAATCATCATCCCCCGCCGGCGATCGCTTCGAAGTCGATCTCGCCTGCTGCGATCTGCGCCGCGATGTCGTCGAGCACCTGCTGTTCCTCGGGACTCGCGTCGCAGATCACCGCGCCGACCCCGGCATCGTCGGCGACGCCGAGCAGACCGAGGGAGTCGCCGTTCGCCAGGTCGCCCGAGGCGATCGAATCGAATACCTGGTTGATCCACGTCGCCGGGTTGAAGGTGATCCCCATGGCGAAGTCAGCGGTCGGGTCACCACAGCGGTTCACGGACGTGGCGACCACGTGGATCCCAGCGTTGTTGCCCGCTCTCACCACGGCGCTGAGCGCGCCGCCCAGATACGGATAGATGACGCTGCATCCCTGGTCGATCTGCGCCTGCGCCGCCTCCTGCGCCAGCGCCGCGTTCTCGAAGTCGCCGGTGAACGTGACCCGGAGCTCGTAGTCCGGATTGTGGTCTCGGAGCCCGGCCGCCAGGTGGGCGGCGGCGTTCTGGACGAAGTCCAACTCGGGGCCGGCGATGTCGCAGGCGATCGTGTCATCCTCGCTGCGGTCGAGCAGCAGCCCCATGGCAATGCCGCCGATGTAGTGCGCCTCCGCCTCGTTGGAGTCGCCGGTCGCGAAGCACGGTTCGGGGGGCGGGAACGGAGCCACCAGGAACCAGCTGATCCGGTCGAACTCGCCGGAACAGGCAACGGGGATGAACCCGTCGGTGAGCTCTGCGCCTCCGCCGACGATGATGTCGGGCCCTTGGCGGGCAAGGTTCTGGAACGCTTCCTGCGCAGCACCGGGATTCACCTGGTCCACGACGATGAAGTCCCAACCGTGGACCTCGGCCGCCGCCCTGGCGGCGTCAATCTGACCCTGGTAGAACCCGCCGTCCTGGCTGTCGCCGGCCACGACGTAACCGAGAGTCAAGGGTTCGGCGTCATCCATGGGCTCTTCATCATCCATGGACTCTGCTTCAACCATGGGCTCTGCTTCAACCATGGGCTCCGCTTCGTCCATGGGCTCCGCTTCAACCATCGGCTCATCAGCGACAGCAGGCTCGTCGCCGACAGCAGGCTGGGCGCCGTCATCCGCGTCGTCGCTCGAGCACCCGGCAGCCAGCAGGGCGAAGACTGCCAGCAGCACCATGATTGGCGTGATGATTGCTCTTGACCTGGTCACGTGATCCCCTTGTTGCTGCTTGCGATTCCTTGGGCGTTCCCTCACGGACATTAGCCGAGTCTCCTCGATTGTTGCCGCTTGGGAACTGCGACGCCGCGCCGTCCGCCGGAGGAACCTGGCGGCTGTCCGGTCGCGCCGAACGTCCGCGGCGGCTGGACTGCAGGCGGAGAGTCCGCCGGCCGTTCGCGGGCGGTTGGGCAATGCCGCGGGACCCGGGACGATCAGGCGCCGTTGGGCCAGTGTCGCTCGTAGCGCGTCACCAGCCAGCGGTTGAACTGCGCCAGCGTCTCCTCCTGCCACGAGTACCGGCCACGCGGGGCGAACACCGACCCCAGCCCGATCTGCACCATCTCGTCGGCGTAGATGTCCTGCACGTTGAAGTTGTTGACGCCCTGCTCCGCCTGCTCGAAGAGGTACTCGAACATCGGGTCCGCAAGGGCGGAGGGCTCGAAGCAGTATCCGATGTTGATCGTGATCTCACCCGGACCGTCGGGGCTGATGATGAAGTAGGCGATCTCGTCGGGCACGATGGCCAGCGAGAGCGTCGGCGGTATGAGCACGAAACCGCCACGCTTGCGCTGCTCGGTGGTGAGGTTGCTGAACACCGGCAAGAGGCACTTCTTGGTCGGATTGAACGAGCCGTCGATGTCGGTGAAGTGCTGGATGCGGCCGATGGCGCCGTCGTCCGGATCCCACGGCAGGTAGTCGTTCAGGTGGCTCGGGGCGAAGGTCTGCAGCGGGCCGTGCAGCCGGCTGGCGTGGTACGGGTCGTTGAAGTTCTCCATCATGACCTTCCAGTTCCACTGGAGGCCCGGGAGCGTCTTCCCGGCACGCGTGACCGTCTCCGGCAGGTCGTAGTTCTCGAGCATGGCGTCGATCTTGCGCAGGGAGGGCCCCAACGGCCGGGCATCGGCGTCGAGGTTGCAGAACACGAAGCCCTGCCACAATTCGGTGCGGAGCCGCGGTAGGCCGTGTTCGGCCTTGTCGAATCCCACGGCCCGCTCCATCGCCGGCGCCCCTAGGAGTGAGCCGTCCAGACCGTACGACCAGTGGTGGTACGGGCAGGTGAACCGGCGCGTGTTGCCGGAACCCTCTGCCAGGACCATGCCGCGGTGCTGGCAGACGGCCGAGATCACGCCAACCTCGCCATCGGAGTCCCGGAGCAGAATCAAAGGCTCCCCGGCGATCGTGATGCAACGGAAGTCGCCGGGCTCGGGCACCTGGTCGACCCGGCCCACACACAGCCACTCGTGCCGGAAGATGGATCGACGCTCGAACTCGTAGAACTCCTGGGAGGTGTAGATCAGCGGCGGCAGCAGGCGCGCCTCGTCGACCGCCTTCGTGGAGGCGGCGAACGACTCGCGCAGTTCGGTCGTCAACACGGTCATCAAGCCTGTCCCTCCTCGCGGTCTGCCGACGCTGTGAGCGGGTGCTCCCCCGGCACCGTCGGGCGCGGCTGGGCGACGCGCTCGAGGGTCACGGGCGACACGTACCTGGTCCGCGCCCAGCCCTCCTCGTAGGGGCAGATCACCCGATCCTCGAAACGCAGGCGGGCGATCTTCCATTCGCCCTGCCGGCGCACGAAGTCGTTGTCGTAGTGGGCGATCAGCCACACGGCGGTCTCGCCGTCAAAAAGCGTGGCCGCCTCCAGGGCGTGCCAGCACCCACGGGCCTGCGCGCCGTCGGGGGAGACATCGATGACGGGGTTCGTGAGGAAGTGGGCGGTGAACGGCAGCATCGACGGGTTCCGGTGGAACATCTCCCTGATCTCGTCGAGACCGTCGGCCCTGAATTCCGTCAGGTTCCCCCGGCCCTCCCAGACCGCGCCCGGCGCGAAGAAACCCACGGTCACCTCTGCGTCCTTGATGACGTCGATGGCGTGGACGTAGCGGTGCATGAGCCGCTCGATGGCACGTTCGGCCTCGACGCGCCCGAGACGTCGCTCCACCTCCTCCAACCGCTCGCGAAGCTCATCCATTTGCGTGCTCCTCCGGTCCGGGCCGGCCGGCCGAGTCTCCCGCCGGATCCTCAGACGAGCGCTTGGCTCTCCGCATAGGCCCGATACCTCTGGTACAGCCACCTGTTCAACTGCGCCACGGTGGTCTCCTTCCAGGAGAACCGGCCACGGGGGGCGAACCTCGACCGCAGCCCCTTCTGCACGGCCGTGTCGGCCACCACGTCCTGATCGTTGTACATCATGATCCCGTCGACGATCCAATCGATGATCTTGCCGAAGTTCCGGACCTGCAACGCCTCCGGTGGCACGCAAAGCCCGACCCGGATGGTGATCCGGTTGGCCCCGCCGGGCAGGACGAGGAAATAGAACATGTGGTCGGGAACAAGTCCCAGCGGCACCATCGGCGGGATCATGGCGAACATGACCCGATTCCGCTGCTCGGAAGTCAGTGCCGGGATCGGAGGCAGGAGAGCCTTGTGGAGCGGGTTGAAGGCGCCGTCGGCCCGGTCGAACCCGGTCGGGTGCATGATCACGTTCTCGTCGGGCGTGTGCTCCACGAAGCCGTGACCGAGGGCGAAGTCATGGATGCCCTTGTGGAGGTAGGCGTTGTGGTACGGCTCCATGAAGTTCTCGAGCATCACCTTCCAATTCCACGGATAGTCGGGAATGTCCATGGTGGGCAGGCTCACCATCTCGGCGACTCCGTAGTTCGCCATCTCGTCGGCCAGCTTCGTGAGAGTCGGTGCGAGCGACGGCGGATCCGGCTCGAAGTGGGCGAAGACGAACCCTTGCCAGAGCTCGACGGAGAGTTGCGGCAGGCAGATCTCGTCACGGTTGAAGTTGTTCGTGCGACCCATCTCGGGGGCGTGGCGCAGGCGGCCGCGCAGGTCGAAGGACCAGAAGTGCAGGGGACAGCGGAACAGCCCGGTCTCCTTGTGGCCGGCGTCCTCGGCCAGCAGGTGCCCCCTATGCTGGCAGACCGCGGACATCACGCGGATCGTTCCCTCGTCGTCCATCACGACCAGGAGCGGATCGTCGTTGATGGTGATCGTGAAGTAGTCGCCCGGCGCCTTCAAGAAGTCGGCCCGCCCCACGCAGAGCCACGAGCGGTAATAGATGGCCTCCTTCTCGAAGCCGAACCACTCCTCGGAGGTATAGAACTCCGGAGGGAAGTAGCAGCCGTCGGCCACATCGCCGACGGACGGCTGCATCGACTCGAGACGCTCAGCGTTGACAAGGTGGCCGAACCGCTGCTGCGGGCTCGCGAACATGACGCTTCCTCTCCGGTGAGCCGCGACTCACCGATCTCTTCCTGAGCGACGGGCGGCGCTGGAGCGCCTCCCGCGGAATTATGGCCCCCGGCTGCTTGCCGCACAATCGGGACGACAGGGCGACCGCCGCGGCGCCACGGCGTCGCAGGTGCCGTCCCGACTAGTCTCCGCAGCGACGGGCCGGATTGCCGGGACCGCCGGGAACGGGGCTATCGTTCTGCTGCGGATACCGCGGTGGGCACTCCTGTCGTCTCTTGCACGGCTAGATTGTGGGGACGCCCTAGAGCGGCGCTATGCAGCGGGGACCATGAGATTGGCAGATAAGGAGCAGCGATGATGGAAGTCACTTCCGAGCGGCGGGGCACAGCGGTGATCATCAATACCGAGGGCCGAGTCGACGGATCAAACGCCAGCGACTTTCAGGACGCTCTGGAGGCCGCAATCGGCGCAGACGACGATTCGGTGATCCTGAACCTCGCGCAGCTGGACTACATCAGCAGCGCCGGCCTGCGGATCATCCTGCTCAGCGCGAAGAACCTCCGCCAGCGTGACGTCAGCTTCGCCATCAGCTCACTGTCGCCCTCCGTGCACGAACTCTTCATCATCAGCGGTTTCGATCAGATCATCGCTATCCACAGCTCGCCGGACACAGCCCTGGCCGCCCTGCAGGGCTGACCTGCTCACCCCTCCGGGACCAGGCGGACGGGCTAAAGCGGAGAAGCACGGCGGACGCGCGCGGCGGGAACCGGGAATGCCATGAAGGAACAGACCTACAAGATCCTGGTTGTCGACGACGAGGTCGACCTGGAGCCGCTCATGCTCCAGCGCATGCGCCGCGACATCAGAGCCGGACGTTACAGCTTCGTCTTCGCGCACAACGGCGTCGAGGCCCTCGAGAAGCTGAACGAGGACCACACCATCGACATGGTGCTCTCCGACATCAACATGCCGCAGATGGACGGGTTGACGCTCCTGGAGCAGATCCCCCAGGTTGACCCGAACATCAAGTCCGTGATCATCTCGGCCTACGGCGACATGAAGAACATCCGGACGGCCATGAACAGGGGCGCCTTCGACTTCGTCACCAAGCCCCTGGACTTCACCGACCTGCGGATTACGATCGAGCGCACGCTCGCCCACCTCACCGAGTGGCGCTCCGCGCTGGCATCGCGCGACCAATTGGTCTCACTGCAGAGGGAACTCGATGTCGCCAGCAAGATGCAGAAGTCGATCCTTCCGACGCGTTTCCCGCGCCACGACGACTACGGGGTGTTCGCCCACATGGAACCGGCCCGCAACGTCGGGGGCGACTTCTACGACGTCATCAACCTCGAGCACGGTCGCATCGGGCTGTGCATCGCCGACGTGTCCGACAAGGGGGTGCCCGCGGCCCTGTTCATGATGTCCAGCCGCACCCTGCTGAAGGGTGCCTCCATCGGCTACGACAACCCCGGCGACGTCCTACGCGAAGTCAACGACCTCCTGCGCGAGTCCAACGACACCGAGATGTTCGTGACCCTGCTCTACGGGATCTACGACCCCGCCACCGGGGACTTCACCTACGCCAACGGGGGCCACAACGAACCCCTCCTGATCCGACCGGACGGAAGCTCGTCGTTGCTCCCGCGCACCGGCGGGATCATCCTCGGCGTGATGGGCGGCATGGAGTTCGCCCACAAGACGATCAACGTCGGACCGGGCGACACGCTGTTCCTGTACACCGACGGCGTGAGCGAGGCCATGAACGTCGAGGCCGAGGAGTTCGGGATGGAACGGCTCGCGGCGATCTTCGCCGACGTCCCGCCAACCGACGCCGAGGAGACGACGATGTCCGTCTTCAAAGCGGTGCACACCTTCGCCGGAGAGACACCGCAGTCCGACGACATCACCTGCCTGACCCTTCACCGCAGCGAGTCGGGAAGTTGAGCGCCTACTTCTGCGTGGAGGTCGGATCGGCGGAGAACGAGTCGGTCGATGACGCCTTGCGGCACATGGAGCAGTCGATCGAGGAGTTCGGCCGCCAGGAGCAGTGGCCCGACGACCTCATCTTCAAGCTGCACCTCATCCTGGAGGAACTCGGCCTGAACGCCATGACCTACGGCGGCGCCTCGAGCGTGCGGATCGTCATCTCCGAGGACGTCGACGAGGTCACCATCGAGATCTCCGACGACGGCGGCGCCTTCGACCCGCTGAACGAGGCACCCCAGCCCGACGTGAACGCGGCGCTGGAGGAACGGTCCATCGGCGGTCTGGGGATCCACCTCGTGCGCACGTTGACCAACGACTTGAGCTACCGACGGGAAGGGGGTCGGAACCATCTGACCCTGGTCACGCGGCGACCGGAATGATCACCGCGACGCGCCGGAGTGTTGCACCGGCGCTCGGGGTGCTCGCCCTGCTGGCGCTGATTGCGCACGCCTGCACCACCGAGAGCGACTCCGACGGCGCGGGAGGATCCACTCCCACCACATCCGAGCCCGCCGGCGGGCCGCAGGAAGGCCCGCCGCAAGCGACGGACTCCGGGGGCGTCTTCGAGGACTCCGTCCTCTTCGGCCAGTCGGCGGCCTTCAGCGGCCCGGCCCAGGAACTCGGCAAGAACATGCGGCTCGGTATCGAGGCCGCATTCGCCGAGGCCAACCAGAACGGTGGCGTCCATGGCCGCCGGCTGGACCTCGTCTCGCTCGACGACGCCTACGAACCCGAAGCCGCCGTCACCAACACGCAGCAACTCATCGACTCCGCCGGGGTCTTCGCGTTGATCGGTGAGGTCGGAACCCCGACGTCACGTTCGGCCGCCCCGGTCGCAGCCGCTGCCCAGGTCCCCTTCATCGCCCCGTTCACCGGCGCTGAGTTCCTGCGCAACGACGAGTGGCGCAACATCGTCAACCTGCGCTCCTCGTACTACCAGGAGACCGAGGAGATCGTCAGCCTGCTCACGGACCGGGGTGTCGACCGGATCGCCGTGATGTTCCAGGATGACTCCTTCGGTCGTGCGGGCTACCGGGGCGTGCTGCAGGCGCTCGACCGTCGCGAGATGAATCCGGTGGCCATCGGGCTGTACCCGCGGAACACCACGGCGGTCCGCACCGCCCTGCTGGATCTCCAGCAGGGACATCCCGAAGCCGTCGTGATGGTCGGGGCCTACCAGCCGGTGGCATCGCTGATCCGCTGGGCGCGCCACCTCGGCGAGGACTGGATCTTCGTCACGATCTCCTTCGTCGGATCCAACGCCCTCGCCGAGGAGCTGGGAACCGGCGGCGACGGCGTCTTCGTGACTCAGGTCGTGCCCTTCCCGACCGACGACTCGCTACCCGTGGTGGCGTCGTACCTCGACGCGCTCGGAGCCCACGACCCCCGCGAGACGCCGGGGTTCGTCTCGTTGGAGGGATACCTGGCCGGCCGCCTGGCGATCGTCGGGCTCGAGCGTTGCGGGCGCGACCTCACGCGGGCCTGCTTCCTCGACGAGATCCTGCACGGTGAACCCGTCGACATCGACGGCTTCCAACTGGCTTTCGGCACCAACGACAACCAGGGCTCCGATGCCGTGTTCCTGACCGTGCTCGAGAACGGGCGCTACCTGCCGACCGACTCGATGTGACGGCGGTGGCGACAATGACGGAACCGGCGCGTCGGCAGCGATCCGCCGGCGACGGGGGCCACGGGCCATGAGAGACCTGCTGCGCAGGTTGGTGGCGTTCGCCTTCCGCATCTCCACGCAGATGTACGTCGCCATCGGGGTGCTCGGCTCCCTGACGATCGCGGCCATCGCCGTGACCTGGGTCTCCTTCAACAGCATCGACAGCGCCCAGGACCGCGTGAACACGGAGAGCCTGCCCCGAATCGTCACCGCCTTCCGGATCACCGAGTTGAGCAGCGAGCTGGTGGCCGCCGCACCGCGCCTGACCGTCGCCGCCACGCCCGAGGAGCTCGCCGCGGTCTCCGCCGAAATCGTGGAGACGCAGCAGGAGTTCCGCCGGGAGTTGGACCTGCTGGAGCAGCAGGACGTCGACGCCGCGCTCTTCGTCTCGATCCGCTCGCGCGGCCGGCAGCTCGAATCCAACATCGCCCAGATCGAGACCGAGATGCCGACATCCTTCGAGCTGGCCGCGAAGATCGAGTCCGTCCGGAACGAATTGGCCGATCTCCGCCGGAAACTCGACGGGATCCTCATTCCGGCACTCGACGAGCAGCTCTTCTACCAGATCACCGGCTACCAGCTGATCGGCGAGCCCCCCGTACCGCGCGACCAGCACTTCAACGAATCCGAGTTCATCCGCTACCGCCACCTCCAGGCGCTGCAGACCGACACGGCCATCGCCACGGAGTTGCTTGCCACCGCCTTCACCGTCCGCAACACCTCGCTCATCGAACCCTTGCAGGAGAGCTTCGAGTCGGTGGTCGACCGGATCGAGATCAGCGCCACGGCCATCGGGCTGATCGCCCAGCGTGCCTTCCTGGTCTCGACTCTCGCTGATCTGTTCGAGTTGGGTCTCGGCGAGGAGAGCGGCTTCGTCCTCACAACCGAGCAGCTGAGGCTCGCCGAGCGGCAGCGCCAACTGCTGGGCGAGAACCGCGCGCAGGCCGCCGAGCTGGCATCCGAGGTGGAGGAGTTGATCAGCGGCGCCCAGGCGGACGCCAGGTCGGCAACCGACGCCTCCTCCCAGGCCATCTCCACGTCTCGCATCCTGCTGCTCGTGATCGCCGTTGTCAGCGTGGTCGTGGCACTCTCCGTCATCTGGGGGTTCGTGGGCCGGATCCTGTTGCGGCGCCTCAACCAGCTCTCCGACCGCATGCGGCGCATGGCCGACGGCGACCTGGAGGACGAGGTTGTGATCGCCGGGCGCGACGAGGTCACCGAGATGGCCGACGCCCTCGAGGTGTTCCGGCGCCACGCCCTGGAGGTCCAGAGACTCAACCTGGTCGAGAAGCTGGCCGAGGAACTCGGCGAGAAGAACACCCAGCTGGAAGAGGTGCTGGACGAGTTGCACCGTGCCCAGGACCAGATCGTCATGCGCGAGAAGCTCGCCGCGCTCGGCGAGGTGACCGCCGGTGTGGCACACGAGATCCGCAATCCCCTGAACTTCGTGAAGAACTTCTCCGAGGTCTCCGCTGAGCTGATCGAGGAGTTGCGCGAAGTGCTCGACGAGGCCGAGGACGAACTGACCGACGAGCAGCGGGAACTCATCCTCGAGATCGCCGCGGACCTGACCGAGAACCTCGATCGCATCGCCTCGCACGGCAACCGCGCCAACACCATCGTGCACGACATGCTGATGATGAGCCGCGAGACGGGCGAATGGCGCCTCGCCGACCTCAACGGTCTGATCGAGGAGCACGCCAGACTGGCGTTCCACAGCGCGCGAGCCGTCGACCCGGACTTCCAGTTGAACCTCGAGTTCGACCTGGATCCCGAGATCGGCGAACTGGAGGTACTACCGCAGGACCTCGGCAGGGTCTTCATCAACATGGTGGGGAACAGCTGCCACGCCACCGACGAGAAGCGCAAGGAACTGCTGGAGGCGGGCGAGGGCCGCTCCTACATGCCCACCGTGCGGACCACGAGCCGCAAGCTCGACGGCACCGTCGAGGTCACGATCCGCGACAACGGCAAGGGAATACCACCCGAGGTGGTCGACAAGATCTTCAACCCGTTCTTCACCACGAAGTCGACCGATCAGGGCACCGGGCTGGGCCTGGCCATCACCAACGACATCGTCCGCGAGCACGGTGGCTCGATCCGCGTCAACTCCTCGCCGGGAGAGTTCACCGAGATGATCATCACCCTGCCGACGGAGCGCTCCGAGGCCGTGACCGAGGAGCCTGCCGCGAGCGGTCCGGCCGAGGCCTGACCGGCCGTCAGCCACCCAGCGGCTCGACGCGGACCGCGGTGGCTTTGAACCCGGCGGTGCCGGAGAGCGGATCCCAGTCATCGGGCACCAGCAGGTTCGTGTCCACCTGCTCGGGGAAGTGGAACGTCAGGAACGCCAGACCCTCCACGAGATCGGGGTCGAAGCGCACCGGGGCCTCCACGGCGCCACGGCGGGACACCACCCTGACCAGGTCGCCTTCGGCGACCCCCAGGCGACGGGCGTCGGCGGCGCACAGATCCAACTCCTCCCGGCGTCGCAGGGGCGAGTCGAACGATCCCGACTGCACGCCCGTGTTGAACGAGTCCAGGCGCCGTCCGGTCGTGAGGCGGATGGGGTAATCCTCGTCGAGACCGTCGAGAGGCGGTTCCCACTCCACCGGATAGAAGGCGACCCGGGGACCTTCGAGGGGTTCGGCCCAGAGCCGGCCGTGCAGGAACTGCGTTCCCGGATGATCCTCGTCGGGGCACGGCCAGCGAATCCCTCCTGACGCCTCGAGCCTGGCGTAGCTCATACCGGTGTGAAACGCCGAGAGCGACCGCACCTCGTCCCAGACCGCCTCCGCATCGGGCTCACCCCAGTCGTGGCCCAGCCGGCGCGCCAGGGCGAAGACGATCGCCAGGTCGTCGCGTGCGCCTCCGGGGGGCGGCACCGCCGGGCGCACCAGTTGCACGCGCCGCTCGCTGGACGTCACGGTGCCGGCGGTCTCGGCGAAGCTCGCCGCCGCGGGGAGCACCACGTCCGCCATCTGGGCCGTGGCCGTGGCGAAGATGTCCTGGACCACCAGGAAGTCCAGATCTGCGAGCAGGCGGCGGGCGTGCGCCGCGTCCGCCTCGGAGTCCGCCGGATTCTCGCCCACGACGTAGAGCGACCGCAGGTGCCCCTCCTCCATGGCCTCGAACATCTCCGACAGGTGCCAGCCGACCTGGGCGGGCACCGGCGCACCCCAGGCCGCCTCGAAACGCTGCCGCTCGGCGTCGTCGGTGAGGTCGGCGAATCCGGGCAGGCGGTGCGGCAGCGCGCCCATGTCCCCGCCTCCCTGCACGTTGTTCTGGCCCCGCAGTGGTGCGAGTCCCGAGCCGTAACGCCCGACGTGACCACAGAGCAGAGCCAGGTTGATGAGCGCGAACACGTTGTCGGCGGCATTGTGGTGCTCGGTGATTCCCAGCGTCCAGCAAAGCTGGGCCCGCTCGGCGGTGGCGTACATGTGCGCCAGCTCGGCGATGGCATCGGCGGGCACGCCCGTGATGGACGCCGCCGCGTCCATCGTGTACGGCTCGACGCTCGCCGCGTACGCCTCGAAGTTGCCGGTGGCGTGCCCGATGAAATACTCGTTGTGCAGCCCGGCGGCGATGATCTCCCGCGCGACGGCATTCGCCAGGGCGATGTCGGACCCCACGTCGAGGCCCAGCCACAGGTCGGCGAAGCGTGCCGAGGCGCTGCGCCGCGGGTCGATCACCACCAGCTTCGCACCGTTGTCCCGGCCCCGCAGCATGCGGTGGAACATGATCGGGTGGGCGTTGCGGGCGTTGGAGCCCCACAGCACGATCAGGTCTGTGTGTTCGAGTTCCTCATACGAACTCGTCCCTCCCCCGACTCCGAAGACCGTCGCCAGACCGACGACGCTGGGGGCATGTCAAGTTCGATTGCAACTGTCGATGTTGTTGGAGCCCAAAACGGTGCGGGCGAACTTCTGGAGGGTGTAGTTCAACTCGTTCGTCGCCTTGGAGCAACTGAAGGCGCCGAAGCTCCGAGCCCCGTGACGCTCGACCGAACGCTGCAAGCCACCCGCCGCGGCTGCGAGCGCCTCGGGCCAAGGGGCCGGCCGCAGCTCGCCCCCGGCATCGCGCACCAGCGGCTCGGTGAGGCGTTGGAGCATGGCCGGTGCCTACTCCCCGGCGCCGGCGACGGCCGATATCTCCACGCCGGGCCGGTAGTGGATGAAGAGTTCCTCGATGACCTCGCGGAGCCCCGCCGTGTCGGCGCCCTTGCTCATGTCGAGCGTGATGACGTTGGAGTTGATGTGCATGCCGTCGATCGAACCGTCGGCGAACAACCGGCGGGCCAGCTCATCGGGCGGGCGGAGACGGTGCGGGGGCGGCGGGGCGTCGTAGTACTCGTGTCCCATGCCGGTGAGCGAGCGGTTGATCTCGAATCGCACCACGCCCGGGCGCGAGGACGGCTTCTCGATGACGGTGACGGGCTGTCCCACGGGTGCTCATGCTAGCGGCGCTCCAGCAGCCCTAACTGCTGCTCGGCGCCCGTGACCGCCGGAGACCCCGAGGGGAGGTGCTGCATGTACGCCCAGGTGCGCCGGTGGATCGCCGAGGGGCCCCAGGCGGCCAGCGCGGCGCGGTGCCGCGGGCAGGGGTACCCCTTGTTGCGATCGAAGTCGTAGACCGGATAGTCGCCGGCCTGCTGCACCATGCCGCGGTCACGCCAGACCTTGGCGAGAATCGATGCGGCCGCCAGCGACACACAGCGGGCGTCTCCCCCGACCACGGTGCGCACCGGTCCCTCGAAGCGCCCGGCAACCGTTGACGGTGACCCCGGTTGGGGTGACACGAAATCCCAGCGACCGTCGAGCAACACGCCGTCGGGGCGGACCGCCAGCGACTCCAGGGCGCGCGCTGCGGCAAGGCGCTGCGCCGCCGACATGCCGAGTCCGTCGCACTCGGCGGCGCTGGTAAAGCCCACCGACCAGCCGGCGCAGCCCTCTGCAATCAGCTCGAACAGCTGCTCGCGTCGCGCCGGGCGCAGCTGCTTGGAGTCGCGCACACGCTCGGCGAACGTGCCATGACCTCCCCCGTGGCGCAGCACCACCGCGGCCACGACGAGCGGGCCCGCCCAGGCGCCCCGCCCGACTTCGTCCAGACCGGCCACGGTCCGGCATCCGGCATCCCAGAACTCCTGCTCGCGTGCGAGATCGGGTCGCACGGCCTTCGCAACGGCGGCGTCAAGCGGCGCCGGTGCGCACACCGGTCTCAGGCCGCTCTCCCGGATGCGCACCGACCACCCATGCCCGGCAGGGTTCGAGTCACGAGGCGACTGTAGGCGCCGGCGGCACTCGAGCCCGTGACCTCCGCCAACCGGGCAGAGGCGGCGCGCGCCACGGACCGGGGCTCTGTCACCGTTCCCCGCGCTGGGCCGCGGCGGGGGCGGCACGGGGTCGGCTCAGGGGCGAAGCAGCGCCTCGCCGGCCGGTTCCCGCGTGCTCCAGGTGGCCGCCAGTGCGGCGGCCGTGATCTGCAGCGGCCCGGGAGCGGCCGGTCCGGTGTCGCCGCCGGTGCCGGCGCCCGCCACTGCGGCGGCCCACGACTCGAGCCGGTTGCCCGGAGGAACGATCTCCCAGAGCAGCGCGGGAGTGGCGGCGTGCCAGCGGAGTGCGAACGAGAGGACACCGCGGTGCGTACCGAGACGATGAACCTCGACGGGCGGGCGCCTGCTGCCGAAGTCCGCAGTCGCCGCCGCGCCTGCCAGCAGGTCGAGCGCGCCATGGCGTTCGCGCACGAGGAGGTCCCGCAGCACGAGCAGGTAGGCCGCCCGGTACAGAGGGTCGTCACCGCTGCGGTCCGAGGCCCAGCCGCCGGTCGGGCCGGCGTTCGCAGCCATGGTCGCGACGGCTGCCGTTCCCGCATCGAAGCACGCGGCGATCCGCGCCGCTTCCTGGCGGGCGAGGCGGGCGATGGCGTCGGGCCTCCTCGCCGCACGCAGCGAGACCATCTCCGCCGCCCGGCGGGCGAAACCCGCGACAGCCAGCGCGGCGGCCAGCAGAGCCCGCTCGGCCGGCGAGAACCGCCCGTCGGGCCCATGGGATGCCTCGGTGCCGACCTCCAGGGCAAGCAGGCGACGAATCGCCGCCGCAGCCACGGCTGCCACGCGACCGCTCGCCAGGCCGTCGACGCGCAGGCCCCCGGCAGCGTGCGTGTCCCAACCACTGCCCACCTGTGCCAGCGTGGGAACGTCTGCCGGCACAGGCGATGGCGACGCCTCCGCCTGCAGCGGCAGCAGCACGCGCAGCGCGGACCCGTGCGCCACCGGCCAGGTCAGCGTGGCGCCCGCCCGGCCGTGGCGGCTGCGCACCCGCCGCGAACCCTCGGGATCAGAAGGCCCGGCCCGCGCTGCCCCTTCCGGAATGTCGAGCGCCGCGGCGGCATCCATGGCCAGGCGCACCTCTGCCGGCGGGCGCTCCCACCACAGCGCCGGCGATCCGTTCGCCTGCACACCGGCGTCGTCGACCTGCACCCGCCACAGCCCACCCGGCCGCCAGAAGTCGCCGGGCTGCACCGCCAGCCGCACGGCCACGGGTGCCGGCGTGTCGTTCTGCACGTCCACCACGCCGACCGCGCCCGCACCGGCGGTCGGGGCGAGGCAGACGTAAACCAGCTGCGAGATGTCACCCTCGCCGGCGCGCAGCACGGTCTCCAGACCGGCCGGCGCCGCTGCTCCGGCACCGGCGGCTCTCTGGCGCGCCGTGGACCCGACCCCCGGGACGGCGCGGCCCGTGCCGGTGAACACCTCCCAGGCAAGCGACCAGCCATTGCGACCGGTGACGATCCGCCCCGCCGGGTCGACCGCCATCGCCCCGCGTCCGCCCACGGCGCCCAGCACCGACCACCGCTCCGGGAGCGCGTCTGCGCGCCGGTCCACGCCCCCTACCGGAACGGCTCGGGCTCCGGGCGCAGGCTCCGCCCCAGCAGGTTCCCGTAGGCCTCCCGAGGGTCGCGCCCGCCGTCGAGCACCTCGCACAGTTCGGAGGTGATCGGCATCTCGAGGCGATGCTCGGTGGCCAGTTCGAGCACCACCCGCGCCGTTTTCACCCCCTCCGCCACCTGCTGCATGGCGGCGGTGATCTCACCGAGGCTCCTCCCCCGCCCGAGTTCGACCCCGACGTGATGGTTACGGCTCTGCGGACTGAGACACGTGGCCAGAAGGTCCCCCAGGCCGGCGAGGCCGGCGAACGTCGACGGCTCTCCACCCATCGCGACACCCAAGCGGGTCACTTCGGCGAGGCCGCGCGTGATCAGGGCCGCCCGGCTGTTGTCCGCCAGACCCAAGCCCTCGGCCATTCCCACGGCGAGGGCGACCACGTTCTTCAGCGCCCCACCCAGCTCGCAACCCACGACGTCACCGCCGACGTACACCCGGAAGTGCTCACGGGCGAACAGCGGCCGGAGACGCTCCGCCGCGGTCACGTCGCTCATTGCCAGAACGGCCGCGGCGGGCGAGCCGGCGAGCACCTCCCGCGCCAGGTTCGGGCCGGTGAGGACGCCGACGGGGTGCCCCGGTGCGAGTTCGCCGATGATCTCCGACATCCTTCGGTTCGAGCCCTGCTCGAGGCCCTTGCTGAGGCTCACGATCGGAATCCCCGGTTCCAGATGGGGCACCACCGCCGCCAGCACGCTGCGGAACACGTGCGAGGGAACCGCCATGGCCACGACCGCGGTGTCGGCGACCATCGCCGCAAGATCGTGGCCGGCCTCCAGGGACGCTGCGAGGGCGAACCCCGGCAGGTACTGCTCGTTGGTGGCCCGGGCGTTGATCTCGGTGGCGATCTCCCGGCGCCGGCACCACAGCCGCGTGGGCGCGTTGGCCGCGACCTGTGACGCCACCGTGGTCCCCCAGGACCCGGCACCCACCACCGTCACGCGCTGCACCGGCGTGACAGTACCGCCCGCGCCCACCGGCATCGAAACCCGCCGGCGCGCCCGGGTCGTTCAGAAGATCACGCCGCCGGCACGCAGCGCCTCGACGTCCGCACCGCACAGCCCCGCGATGATCTCGTCGGTGTCCCGACCCGGCTCGGGGGCATGGGGTCGCCAGTCCGCAGGCGTCCCGGAGAATCGCACCGGAGGTCGGCTCTGGCGCATCCGTCCCGCTGCCGGGTGGGTGCTGTCGACGAAGAACTCCCGGTGAGCCAGTTGAGGATGGTCGGGAAGGTCGGGCACCGCCACGGCGGGGCTGTGCGGCACGTCGCAGGACTCCAGCCGGGTACATGCCTCCTTCACCGGCAGGGCTGCCAAGCGATCGCGGATCTCTCGCCATACCTGGCGTGCGAGGCCGCGGTTGCTATGACGTCCCGCCATCGATGCCAGCCGCTCGTCGGCCTCGACCTCCAGGGCGCGGCAAAGGCCGGCGTACTGATCGTCTGTCAGCGCCACGATGTACATCCACCCGTCGGCGCAGGCCATCGGCTTGACGTGGGCTCCCGGATCCGAGCGCTGCGGCCCGTCGTAGTCCAGCAGCGTCTCGCGCCCGGCGGCGTCCACCCAGAGGAACGAAGCCGACACCTCCAGCATGGCGACCTCGACGTGCTGGCCGCCGGCTCCCCGCTCCCGCGCCAGCAGGGCAGCCGTGGCGGCCTGGACCGCGGTCAGCGCCGTGAGCTTGTCCGAGACGGTATGGCGCAGGTTGTGCGGCTCGCCCGTCCCGACGTCGGCCTCGAGGGCAGCAATGCCCGAGGCGGCCTGGATGATGCCGTCGTAGGCGGGGCGGTCGGCGTAAGGCCCGGTCGGCCCGAAACCGGTCACCGAGACGAGGATCACGTCGGGATTGACGGCGCGCAGGTGCTCGTAGGACACGCCGAGGCGGTCGGCCACGCCGGGACGGAAGTTCTGGAACACCAGGTCGGCGCCGGCGGCGAGGTCCAGCACGATGCCGCGACCCGCCTCGGTGCCGATGTCCACCGTTGCCGCCCGCTTCGAGCGGTTGGTCATCTGGTAGATGCCCGAGACCCCTCCGATGGCCGCTCCGACGTGGCGCAGCACATCTCCCCCACCGGGGGGTTCGATCTTGATGACATCGGCGCCCTGCTCGGCCAGGATGCCGGCTGCGAGTGGCGCGGCGAGGGCGGTGGCGAGGTCCAGCACCCGCACGCCGGCGAGCGGTGGTGCGTCAGCGGACGGCCGGCGGCGAGCGGCCGAGCGCCAGGGGCCCGC
This sequence comes from Acidimicrobiia bacterium, assembly GCA_021296415.1. GTDB lineage: Bacteria > Actinomycetota > Acidimicrobiia > Acidimicrobiales > CATQHL01 > VXNF01. Next base: position 81,057 of record JAGWAL010000001.1, read on the forward strand.
CCGGGTCGCGCCGACGGAAGCGGGAGATTCTCCGAGCATTGCGTCGATCCTTCCGTGGCCGGCATCCGAGCCTAGGAGGATGCGATTCGATCCCACCGATCGCGTCGCCGGCGCGGGGAGGGACTCCGGGGCAGGGCCCCCCGGGGCACCTCACTAGACTTGCGCTGGTGAACGACGCGGCTCTCCTCGTGCCCGTCAAGGCTTTCCATGAGGCCAAAGTTCGCCTGGGGTCGGTTCTCTCGGCAACCGAACGCAGTTGCCTGGCGCGGCGCATGGCCACCCATGTCGTCCGGGTGGCTGAACCGCTCCCGGTGGCGGTGGTCTGCGACGATCCCGACGTGGCGACATGGGCCGAAGCCGCGGGGGCGGAGGTGGTCTGGTGCCCCGGGACGGGCCTCAACGGCGCGGTCACCCGTGGGGTCGCCATCCTGGCCGCACGCGGTGTCGCCGAGGTCGTGGTTGCCCACGGCGACCTGCCGGGTGCCCGCGGGTTCGATCATCTGACCGGTGCGGGCGGCGTGACCGCCATTCCGGATCGGCGAGCCGACGGCACGAACGTGCTCTGCGTGCCCGCCGCGGCGGGATTCGGCTTCTCCTACGGCGCGGGATCCTTCCGCCGGCACTGCGCCGAGGCCCGGCGGCTGGGACTGCCGCTGCACATCCGCCACGACCTGGAACTGACATGGGACGTGGACGTGCCCGAGGATCTCCGACGGCTGCCGGCCGACCTGCGGGAGGTCGCCGCCGCGGGCGAGGAGCTGCCGGCGGATCCGCCCGCAGCACGGACCGGAGGCGCGACGTGAGCCGCAATCTCCCGACCCCGGCCAGCGCCCTATCGGTGTCGGCACACCCCGACGACACCGAGTTCGGCTGCGG
>JAGWAL010000021.1:0-1220 GCA_021296415.1 Acidimicrobiia bacterium
CGTCGGCCAGCCGCAACGCGGTCTCCACGGAGTCGGTCAGGCGCCGCTCGATCCCCTCGCGCGACACCAGCCGGTCGACCACCACGTCGATGTCGTGCATCTCGTACCGGGCCAGATCCAGGCGGGGTTTGCCGTCGGCGTCGCTGCCGGCCACGTCGGCCAACTCGTAGAGCTCGCCGTCGACGCGGGCGCGCACGTAGCCGTCGGCCTCCAGTTCGGCCAGCAGGGTCTCGTAGGTGCCCTTCCGGCCCCGCACCACGGGCGCCAGAACCTGGAAGCGAGTCCCCTCGGGCAGCCGCAGCACCCGGTCGGTGATCTGCTGGGGGGTCTGGCGGACGAGCGGCTCGCCGGTCTCGGGATCGTGGGGCACACCGACGCGGGCGAACAGCAGGCGTAGGTAGTCGTAGACCTCGGTGATGGTGCCGACGGTGGAGCGGGGGTTGCGGGAGGCGCTCTTCTGGTCGATGGAGATTGCCGGCGAGAGCCCCTCGATGAAGTCCACGTCGGGCTTGTCCATCTGACCCAGGAACTGCCGGGCGTAGGCCGAGAGCGACTCCACGTAGCGTCGCTGGCCCTCGGCGTAGATGGTGTCGAAGGCCAGCGAGGACTTGCCCGAGCCGGAGATGCCACAGAAGACGATGAGGCGGTCCCGAGGCAGTTCCAGGGAGACGTCGCGCAGATTGTGCTCGCGCGCTCCCTGAATGACCAGGCGATCGCTCACAGGCTCAGCGTAGGTGCGAAATCGCCCCGCCGGAGCCCAATCCGCGCCCCTGTGGGCAACCCCGTGAGAACCCGCTGGGCTCAGGCGCCGACCGCGTGGGCGCCGGCGATGTCGCGCTGCTCGCGGCGCAACTCGTTGATCTCGTCGCGTAAGCGGGCGGCGTACTCGAAACGCAGGTCCGCCGACGCCTCCTGCATCTCCTCGGTCAGCGCGGCGATCAGTCGCGGCAGGTCGTCGCTCGAGACGTCGAGGCCCTCCGCCCCGGCTCCCACCACACCGCGCGGCCCACGCCGCTCGTGGCGCTGACGCTGCGGCACCGGCGCCGTCTCCTCCGGGCGGATCAGCGCCAGGATGTCGGTGACGGCCTTGCGGATGGTCTGCGGGCTGATGCCGTGCTCGGTGTTGTGGGCCTGCTGGCGAGCCCGCCTGCGGCTGGTCTCGTCGATGGCCCGGCGCATGGAGTCCGTGACCACATCGGCGTACATGACCACCTGGCCGT
>JAGWAL010000021.1:1365-20445 GCA_021296415.1 Acidimicrobiia bacterium
GCAGGTCGCGCAGGATCTCGATGCGGGCCAGCGTGTCCACCTCGCTGTGCAGGTACCGCACCCGCACGCCCATCTCCAGCAGGTATTCGGTGAGATCCTCGGCCATTTTCTTGGTGAGCGTCGTGACGAGCACCCGCGCCCCTGCGCCGACCCGCTGGCGGATCATCTCCTGCAGGTCGTCGATCTGGCCCTTCGTCGGCTTCACCACCACCTCGGGGTCCACCAGGCCGGTGGGACGCACGATCTGCTCCACCACCCGGTCCGACACCGTCAACTCGTGCACCCCGGGCGTGGCCGACAGGAACACCACCTGTCCCACGCGCTCCATGACCTCGTCGAAGGTAAGCGGCCGGTTGTCCGCCGCCGACGGCAGGCGGAAGCCGTGCTCGATGAGGGTCAGCTTGCGGCTGCGGTCGCCCTCGTACTGCCCGTGCAACTGCGGCACCGCCACGTGCGACTCGTCGATCACCGTGATGAAGTCCTCGGGGAAGTAGTCCAGCAGGGTGAACGGCGCCTCTCCCGGGCCTCGCCCGTCGATGTGCGCCGAGTAGTTCTCGATGCCGTTGCAGTAGCCCAGCTCCTGCAGCATCTCCAGGTCGTAGGTTGTGCGCATGCGGAGGCGCTGGGCCTCCAGCAGCCGGCCGGTGGACTCGAAGTGGCTGAGCCGCGAGGCCAACTCCGCCTCGATGCGCCGGACCGCCGCGTCCAGGCGTTCGGGCGTCGTGACGTAGTGGCTGGCGGGGAAGACGACCACCTCGTCGAGGCTGTGGAGCCGCTCGCCAGTGACCGGATCCAGCACCGTGATCTGCTCCACCTCGTCGCCGAAGAGCCCCACACGGATCACGTTCTCCTCGTAGGCGGGGCGCACCTCCAGCACCTCGCCGCGCACGCGGAACCTGCCCCGTGTCAGGTTGGTGTCGTTCCGCTCGTACTGCATGTCCACGAGGCGTCGCAGGATGGCCCGGTGGTCGTAGGACTCGCCGTTGCGCAGCACCAGCAACTGGTTCTGGTACTCGTCGGGACCGCCGAGGCCGTAGATGCAGGACACCGAGGCCACCACCACCACGTCCCGGCGGGTGAGCAGCGCGGAGGTGGTGGAGTGCCGCAAGCGCTCGATCTCGTCGTTGATGGAGGCGTCCTTCTCGATGAAGGTGTCGCTGGCCGGCATGTACGCCTCGGGCTGGTAGTCTCCACCCGGTTGTGCGGGAAGAACTCCCGCAACTCGTTGGCCAGCTGCGCGGCCAGCGACTTGTTGGGCGCCAGCACCAGGGTCGGCCGCTGCACCTGCTCGATGGTCCAGGCCATGGTTGCGCTCTTGCCCGACCCGGTGATGCCGAGCAGCGTGAGGAAGTCGTCGCCGCCGCGGATCCCCTCCGACAGCCCGGCGATGGCCGCAGGCTGGTCGCCGGCGGGTTCGAAGTCGGCCACCATGCGGAACGGGGTGTGACGCCGCGACGTCACGAGGTCGACGACGGCGGGGTCCGAGGTCACGCGACGACCCTAGCCAGCGGCGCGGCTCCGCAGCGGGCGCAGTCCGGGGCCGTTGCGCCCTGGATTCCGGCCTGCGCCGGAATGACGATGAACGTGACGCACGGTGTTACCGGGCAGTCTCCCCGCCGGACAGCGGATGTTCCAGCGACTCGAGCCACTCCCAGCAGCGCGCCACCTGATCGGCCAGTTCCCGGTGGGTGCCGTTGTTGTCGATCACGAAGTCCGCCAACGCGAGGCGTTCGGCGCGCGACGCCTGGCGCGCCAGGCGCGCCCGGGCCTCGGCCTCGGTCAGCCCCCGGTCCACCACGAGGCGCCGCACGGCCACGTCGGGATCCACGTCCACCACGATGATGCCGGCCAGTCCTCGCCGCCGGTCGGGACCGGCTTCGGCGAGGAGCGGTATCTCCGCCACCACTATGGCATCGCCGCCGGACAGTGCCTGCCGCCGTTCGGCCATCTCGGCTCGCACGGCGGGATGCACGATGGCGTTCAGGGCGGCGAGCTCCTGCGGATCCTCGAAGACGATGCCAGCCGTGGCCTGACGGTCCAGATGGCCGTCGGGTCGCAGGATGGACGGGCCGAAGTGCGCCACCATGGCATCCAGCACAGGCTGGCCCGGCTGCTGCAGTTGGGCCACGATGGCGTCCGCATCGAGCAGAACGGCGCCGCGCTCGGCCAGAGCGACGGCGACGGTGGACTTGCCGGAGCCGATGCAGCCGGTGAGCCCGACCTCGATCATCGAGGGTCGGCAGGAGTGGCGTCAGGCGGTGACGACAGCCTCGTGGCTCTCCGCCACACCCGCGTCCTCGCTGAAGTCCTCGGCGACGAAGGTGGACTCCTCGTCCGCCGTGGCCGCGCCCAGGTAGTTCCCCTCCTCGTCGAAGGCGTGCTCGCCGAAGTGCTCCTGGAACTCGGCGGCCACCACGCCGCCCTCGGCGGCCTGCTTGATGGAGAGGCTGATGCGGCGGCGCTGCAGGTCTATGTCGATGATCTTCACCCACAACTCCTCGCCGGGGGTCACGACCTGCTCGGGCACCTCCACGTGGTGCGCCGACATCTCCGAGATGTGGGTCAGTCCCTCGATGCTCTCGCCGACCTGCACGAAGGCGCCGAACGGCACCAGCTTGGTGACCCGCCCGTAGACCAGCTCCCCGACGCGATGGGTGGCGGCGAACTCCTGCCAGGGATCCTGCTGCGTGGCCTTCAGCGACAGGCTGATGCGCTCGCGGCTGGGATCCACCTCCAGGACCTGCACCTCCACCTCGTCGCCGACCGAGACGACCGAACTGGGGTGGTCCACGTGGCGCCACGACAGCTCGGAGACGTGGACGAGCCCGTCCATGCCGCCGAGGTCGATGAACGCCCCGAACGGGACGACCGACGACACGGTGCCCCTGCGGACCTCGCCCGGCTTCAGGTTGTCGAGGAACTCCTCGCGCTGCTCCTTCTGCGCCTCCTCCAGCCACGCCCGCCGGGACAGCACGACGTTGTTGCGGTTCTTGTCCAGCTCGATGATCTTGGCCTCCACGGCGGTGCCGACGTAGGGCTGCAGATCGCGCACGCGCCGCAGGTCCACCAGCGACGCCGGCAGAAAGCCGCGCAGACCGATGTCCACGATGAGCCCGCCCTTGACGACCTCGATGACCGTGCCCGAGACGACCCCGCCGGCGGCCTTGACCTCCTCCACGTTGCCCCAGGCCCGCTCGTACTGGGCACGCTTCTTGGAGAGGATCAGGCGCCCCTCCTTGTCCTCCTTCTGCAGGACGAGGGCCTCGACCTCCTCGTCGAGGGCCACGACTTCGCCGGGATGTGCGTCGTTGCGGATGGAGAGCTCGCGGGAGGGGATGACCCCCTCGGACTTGAAGCCGATGTCGACGAGCACCTCGTCGTTGTCGATCCGCACCACGTGGCCCGTGACCATCGTGCCTTCCTCGACCGTCACGACGCTGCTGGCGTAGGCGGCGGCCAACTGCTCCTCGTCGAGGTCGTTCACGGCGATTTCCCGAGGCTGGACAAACTCGGCCATCTCATCGGCGGCGGGGCTCGGGAGTGCTTCTGTTGAGAGTTCTGCTGGAGGAGACGGCTCGGAAGTCTCTTCTGCTTGTTCTGGCGGGGTTTCGGCTGTTGAGTCGTCGGGCAAGGACAGGTTGGGGTCGAGGTCGGGCACGGATTCTCACTTGGTCGATGGACAGGGCTGGACGACACGAGCCGTCGAAGGGGCCGATCGGCCCCTGATCACGGGGGCAAGGGTAACAGCAGGTCCGGCAACTGCAATCCCCTGAGTCGGCCGGGAAGCAGCCCGAGGTCGCCGCTGCTCAGGACTTGGCGGCGGCCCAGGTGGTGCCGAAGGCGAGGTCCACGAGCAGCGGGACGCGCAGGTCGCAGGCGGTGGACATCTCGTGGCGCACCAGGTGGGCGGCGTCGTCGTGCTCGGGTTCGGGCACCTCCAGGATGACCTCGTCGTGGACCTGCAGGATGAGACGGCTGCGCATGCCGCCGGCCTCGAGGGCGCCGTCGATGTTCACCAGGGCCACCTTGAAGATGTCCGCCGCCAGGCCCTGGATGCCGGCGTTCTTGGCCTGGCGCTCGCCGGCCTGGCGCACCCGGAAGTTGTCCGAGCGCAGTTCGGGGATGGGCCGGCGCCGACCGAACAGCGTCTCGGTGTAGCCCAGCTCGCGGGCCCGGGCCACCGCCGCGTCCATGTAGTCCCGCACCGCCGGGAAGGCGCCGAAGTAGGCATCCAGGATGACTTGCGCCTCCTCGGTGGGGATCGAGAGGCGCTGACCCAGCCCGTAGGCCTCCATGCCGTAGGCCAGGCCGTAGGAGACCATCTTGGCGCGCGACCGCAGTTCGGTGTCGACCTCCGCCGCCGGCACCCCGAAGACCCGCGACGCCGTTGCCGTGTGGATGTCCTCCCCCGCCTCGAAGGCGGCGATCAGGCCCGGATCGTCGGCCAGGTGGGCGATGCAGCGGAGCTCGATCTGGTTGTAGTCGGCGATCAGCAGCTCCGTGCCGGGTTCGGGCACGAACACCTTGCGGAACGCTCGCCCCGTCTCGGTGCGCACCGGGATGTTGTGCAGGTTGGGCGCGTCGGAGGAGAGCCGGCCCGTGCGGGCGACCGTCTGGTTGAAGGTTGCATGGATCCGTCCGGTTGCCGTGTCCACCTCGGCCAGCAAGCCCTCCCCGTACGTGGAGCGCAGCTTCTCCACCTCCCGGTAGGCCAGCAGGTGCTCGACGACGGGATGCGCGCCGCGCAGCCGCTCGAGCGTGGCTGCATCGGTGGAGTAGCCGGTCTTGGTCTTCTTCTGCGGCGGCAGCCCCAGCCGGTCGAACAGCACCTTCCCGAGTTGCTGCGGCGAGTTGACGTTGAACTCCTCGCCGCCGGCATCGGCGACCACCTGGGCGCGCAGCCGCTCGGCATCCTCGTTGAACTCGCGCCGCAGAGCCTCCAAGCCGGCGACGTCCACGCCGACACCGCAGTGCTCCATCCGCGCCAGCACCCGCACCAACGGCACCTCGACGGTGTCGTGCAGCGACTCCACGCCGCCGTCGCGCACCGCCGCCCGCAGCGGCTCCGCCAGACGGGCCGCGGCCAGCGCCTCGAGAGCCGTCGCCGTCCGCAGAGCCTCGCCCGTCTCGGCGAACAGCAGCCGCCCCTGCGGTTCGGCGCCGGCGCCGTCGCCGGGGAGGGCGCACCCGGCGTAGCGCGCCAGCAGGTCGCCGACGGGATAGTCGGACTGCGAGGGATCCAGCAGGTACGCCGCGATGGCGGTGTCCATGTGCAGCGAGCGGGCATCGACGCCGAGGGAGAGCAGACCCCGCATCAGGGCCTTGACGTCGTGGGCAACCAGCGCGGGGGCGGCCTCGCCGAACAGCCGTCGGAGCGCCCGGCGCACTGCGGCGTCTCCGAGGAACTCTCCGGACAGCCAGAGCGCTCCGGTGGGCGGTCCCGATCCGTCGGCCCCGCCGTCGCCGACGAGTGCGAGGCCCTCCAGGGGCGAGCGGCCGGGCCGGCCGGCCCACGCCGGTGCGGCCGCCAGCGAGGCGCCGGCCGCCAAATCGGCAATTCGCCCCGCTGCGTCGGCCGGGGAGGAGGCCTCTTCGACGGCGACCTCCAGCACCTCGACCGCGACGGTGGGCGCGAACTCCACACCCATCGCTTCGGTGAGACGCCCGAGGAGTGAGCCGAACTCCAGGAAATCGAAGAGCTGCCGGGTCTCCTCCACATCGGCCGGGGCGAGCGTGAGGTCGGTCGCCGACACAGCCAGAGCGACGTCGCGGCGCAACTCCATGAGTTCGCAGTTGAGGCGGACGGTGTCCTCCGACTCCTCGAGCGACGATCGGAGTTTCGGGGAGTGCTCGTCCAGGTGTGCGTAGATGCCGTCGATGCCCCCGAACGAGTTGATGAGCCGGGCCGCGGTCTTCTCCCCCACGCCCGGCACACCCGGAAGATTGTCGGACGGATCGCCCCGGAGCGCCGCGTACGCCACGTAGTCGGCGGGCTCCACGCCGGTCCGCTTGCGGACCGCCGCAGCGTCGTAGACGTCGTGGTCGGAAATGCCCCGCCGGGGGTAGAGCACCGTGACTCGCTGCATCGCCGCCAGTTGGAAGGCGTCGCGGTCGCCGGTGACGATCGCCACCTCCAGTCCTGCCGCGTGGGCCTGGGAGGCCAGCGTGGCCAGCACGTCGTCCGCCTCGAAACCGGGAGCCTGCACGGTGTACACGCCGAGGGTGCTGAGGACCTGCCGCAGGAGACCCAACTGCTCCCGGAAGATCTCCGGCGGGGCCGAGCGATTGGCCTTGTAGCTGTCGAGTCGCTCGTGGCGGAACGTCCCGCCCGGCAGGTCGAACGCCACGGCGATGCGGTCCGGCCGGTGGTCCCGCAGCAGGTTGATCAACATCGAGGTGAAGCCGTACACGGCGTTGGTGACCTGCCCCGAGGCTGTTCGCATCTCCTCGGGAAGCGCGTAGAAGGCCCGGTACGCCAGGGAGTGACCGTCGATGAGCAGGAGGTCGGTCATGGCGTCCCGCTCGGAGAGGCGGCGGCAGTCGCCGGGCCCGGCGTGCCGCGGCGTCTCACCGAGTGCTCTCGCCGGGTGGTGCCGCCACCGACAGCGTGCCGGCCAAGAGGTCGTCGGCCACGGCGCGCATGGGGCGGCGCTGATTCATGGCGGTCCGGCGCATGAAGGCGAAGGCGTCGCCCTCGCGGAAGCCGTACTTGTCCATTAGCAGACCCTTGGCGCGCTCGACCACCTTGCGGGTCTGGAGTTGCTCGGCGTAGTCGGTGGCCTCGGTGGCCAGCGCCTGCACCTCACGGAACCGGACCAGGGCGATCTCGATGGCCGCCACCAACTCCCCGGCGGCGAAGGGCTTCACCAGGTAGGCGAGGACACCCGACTGGGCGGCCTGGGCCACCAACTCCCGCTGGCTGAAGGCGGTCAGCACCAGCACCGCGCACAGCCGCTCGTCGCTGATGGCGCGGGCCACGGCGAGACCGTCGTTGCCCGGCATCTTGATGTCCAGGATCGCCACGTCGGGCCGCAGCTCCCGCACCAGCGCCAGGGCCTCGTCGCCTCGCCCGCTGTCCGCCACCACCTCGTACCCCTCCTCGACGAGGGTCTCCTTGAGATCCAGGCGGATGATCGCCTCATCCTCGGCGATGACGATCCGGGTGCGCGATCCGGTGGCCCGGTCGGTTGTCACGGGTTCCTCCGGCTCGAGAGCCGATCCAGCAGTTCGTCCAGGCGCTCCTCGAGCGCGGCGATCTCGCTGCGCAGGCGATCCCGGTGGCCTGCCATCGCCTCGGCCTGCCGGGCGGCATCGCGGAACTCGCGGTCGGCCAGGGGCGTCTCGGAGACCAGCGACCGCAGGTGGGCGTCGGCCTCGGAGTCGCTGAAGTGTCCCAGCTGTTCCTCGGTCACCTGCAACTCCTGGCGGCAGCGCGACAGGCGGCGGGAAACCTCTGTGATCCGCCGACGGATCACGGCACCGGGCAGAACGGCAAGGGTCACGGCGGCATTTTACGAGCGTGCCGGACGATCGGCGGCAGGCACTGTCGCTGAAGCACGGATTCCGGCCTCCGCCGGAATGAGGACTCCGCGGCACGACCCACCAGCTCCGGAGGCGTGGCGCCTCAGAACGTCTTCTCCACGAACCGCTCCAGGTGGCGGAGCGTGCGCACTTCGAACGCGCCGTCGCAATGGGTGCTGTACTCGCTCATGATCGAGTCGCCGGTGTCCCAATACGAGCGCGGCTCGGGGTTCAGCCAGAAGACCCTCCGCGCCTTGCGATGCAGCTCACGCATGATCCACGAGCCCGAGGCGTGGTAGTTGTTGCGGGCGTCGCCCAGGATCAGCACCGTCGTCTTCGGCCCGACCGACTGTCCGTAGCGCTCCCAGAAGACCCCGAAGGCGTGGCCGTAGTCGGAGTGGCCGTCCACCCAGACCACGTCCGCGGAGGTGTTCACCCGGTGCACCGCCTCGGTGATGTCCTCGCTCGTCTCGAAGAGGTTCGTCACCTCGTCCAAGCCGTCGATGAACACGAACGAGCGGACCTTGGAGAAGTGGTTGCTGATGGCATAGACCAGGTGCAGGGTGAAGCGGGCGAATGCCGCCACCGAGCCGCTGATGTCGGCGACGACCATGATCTCGGGCTTCGAGGGACGCTTGTAGCGGAAGCGCGGTTCGGCCGGAACGCCGCCGTAGCTCAGCGACTGGCGGATCGTCCGGCGGAAGTCCAGCACCCCCCGGCTGCTGTGGCGCCGCCGGCGGGAGAGCCGGGCCGCCAGCTTGCGGGTGAGAGGATGGATGGCCTTGCGCAGCGACTCCATCTCCTCGCGGGTCGCATGCATGAATTCCACATCCTCGGGCAGGGGCTTGCGCAGTGTCCGGGCCATCGCCTCGGTGCCGCGGTCGGCCACCAGGCGGCGGCGGATCTCGGCCTCCACGTCCTTGCGGAGCTGGTCGATGCGCGACTCGATCTCGTCGCGCTCAAGGCGCTCCTCCAGAGGGGTGAGCGGGCGTCCCGCCTGCTCGCGGATGGTCTCCAGGAGCCGCTCCAGCAGGTCGTCCAGGCCGAGGTTGCGTAGCGTCCGGTAGAGGTAGTAGGTGCCGCCGACGGGCCGGCCCGGCTCCATGCCGGCGTAGCGCTGCACGGCTCGCCAGGCGACCGCCCGCAACTGCGCCTGATCCCCCCGCAGGAGAGCCGCGAACAGGAGCCGGGCGAGATCGTCGTCGCTGAGCGGATCGCCGGCCCCGCGCTCGTCGCCGCGTGGATCCAGCAGCTCCGCCGGATCCACGTCATCGGCCCAGGCATCCCCGTCGGGCTCGTACTCCGCGCCGCGCAACGAGAAGTACACCTCGAAGACCGTCTCGAAGGCCCGCCAGTGGGCGTGGTGCTTCACCAGCGTGGCGGCGAGGGCGAACTTGAACGCCTCGCGGTCGTCGAGGGGAACGTGCCGCACCGCTTCCATGGCGTCGAGATGCTCCGTGAGGCTCACGGGCAGACCCGAGCGGCGCAGCTCGGCGATGAAGCCGCCGAGCAGCCGCAGGAGCGGAGAGGTCGTGGCTCCACCGCCACCGGTCGTGGCCGGGGGTGCGGGCACGCTCATGGCCGCCCCGTCGAGGCGCTCCTCGACGCCGTCCGCAAGGCGGCCGCCTCAGCGGGGCAGGCCGGGACGCCGGGCCTCGTCGGTGGAGAACTCCTTGAGGGCCCTCTCGATGTCGCTGCGGTACTTCAGCAGCGTGTGCACCGTCTCGGCCGCCACCTCGGCATCCACGTGCTCGATGCCCAGCAGCACCAGCGTCCGCGCCCAGTCCAGGGTCTCGGAGACCGAGGGAGGCTTCTTGAGCTCCAGTTGCCGGACCGAGCGGACAATGCGGGCCACCTCGTCGGCCAGGCTCTCGGCGATGTCCGGCACCTTGGTCAGCACGATCTCCCGCTCGCGGTCGATGTCCGGATAGTCGATGTAGAGATAGAGGCAGCGCCGCTTCAGAGCCTCGGACAGCTCGCGGGTGTTGTTGGAGGTGAGGAACACGAGCGGGATCTGGGTCGCCTCGACGGTCCCCAGTTCGGGGATCGACACCTGGTAGTCGCTCAGGATCTCCAGCAGCAGCGCCTCGGTCTCCACCTCCACGCGGTCCACCTCGTCGATCAGCAGCACCACGGGTTCGGTGGCCCGGATGGCCTCCAGCAGCGGTCGCGTCAGCAGGAACTCCTCGGCGAAGATGTCATCGGACACGTCGTCCCAGGTCTGGGACTCCGTCTGGATGCGCAGCAGTTGCTTCTTGTAGTTCCACTCGTACAGCGCCTTGGACTCGTCGATTCCCTCGTAGCACTGCAGGCGGATGAGCCGGGCGCCGCACATCTCCGCCACGCTCTTGGCCAGCTGTGTCTTCCCGGTACCGGCGGGACCCTCCACCAGCACCGGCTTGGCCAGCCGGTCGGCGAGGTAGACCACCCCGGCGATGCCCTCGTCGGCGAGGTACTGCACGCTGTCCAGCCCGTCGCGCACGGCGCCGACGGCGGCGAAGCGATGAGTCATGACCCGTCAGGCTACGGGGCGCCGGCGCGTGCCCGGCGGCGAGCGGCCTCAGCCGCGCCGCCGGCGCCACAGGTGGCGGCGGAGCGGGAGGAGCAGATCCCTGGCAGCCGGCTGCCCGCAGAGATTCGCCAGCAGCAGGTAGAGGCCACCGGTGACGATCAGGCTGACCGGGGCCGACACCAGGTACGGAACCCCCTCCAGGGCTCGCACCAGCAGGACACCCGCCACCGCGGCGACGGCGGCGCCGGGCAGCAGGCGCCCCAGCAGGCGCCCGAACGGCGGACGGAGGCCCAGCGTGCGGCCGATCCGCTTGCGCAGGAGACCGAACTCCAACCAGGCGGCGACCGCGGCGGCCAGCGCCAGGCCGACCGCACCGAGTCGGCGGATGTCACCCGTCTGGCGGATCTCGCTGTCGAGCAGCCAGAAAGCCGGCAACCCGCCCAGGCGGCGGATCTCGCCGTCGATCACGCCCACCCGGTCCAGTTGGATCATGAGCGCCAAACCCCCGAGCGCGGCGAACACCAGCCGCCCGGCGGCGATCCGGGCGGGGCCCTTCACGTCGCCGGCGGCGTAGCAGGTGTTCTGCAGCAGGCGGGAGAGCCCGGCCGCCACGATGCCGAGGCTGTAGGCCGCCAGCACCAGCCAGACCACGTAGGTGTCGTCGGCGGTGAAGTTCACCCGCTGGTACAGGGCTCCCACGATGGGGCGCCCCAGCACCACGAAGGCAACCAGCGCGTAGACCAGGAACAGCAGCACCCTGGCCGCGCCGACCACGAGGCGCTCGTGCATGCGCTCGCGGCTGTCCTGCTCGCGGGCCAGCTCGGGGAGATCGGCGGCGGCAACCGACACGGCGAAGACGCTGATGGGCATCAGGTACAGCACCTGGGCGCGATCCAGGTAGGCGATGGCGCCGGTGGCCAGCAGCGACGCCAGGATCACGTCCACGTAACTCGAGAGCGTCACGACCCCGCGCCCGGCCACGGCCGGTCCGAACCGGCGCGCCACCTCGCGCACGCCCCGCAGGCGCATCTGCAGGCTGATCCGCAACCGCGGCACCAGGGACACCACGGCGGGGACCTGCACGGCGAACTGCAGGGCACCGCCGACCAGCACGCCCCAGGCCGCCGCCTCGGCGATGCCCGTCTCGACGGCGCCGGCAACGCCGGCGGCGGCCACGGCGGCGATGATGGCGACGTTCCAGAGCACCGGTGCCACGTAGGACAGGAAGAACCGGCGGTGCGCGTTGAGCACGCCGAGGCACCAGGCGGCGAGGACGATCAGACCGATCCCCCCGGCCATGATGCGGATGAGCACGACGGTGAGTTCGTGGCGGACGCCGCTGAATCCGGGGGCCACGAGCCAGGTGAGCGGCTCCGCCAGGAAGATGGCGAGCAGCACCAACCCGCCCGTGAGGACGGCCAGCAGCCCGGCGACCGCTCCGGCGAGGCGGCCGGCCCGCTCCTCGTCGCCCTCCTCCAGCACCTGCGCGTACACCGGTATGAACGCAGCCGACAGCGCGCCCTCCCCCAGCAGGTTCTGCAGCAGCTTGGGGATCCGCAGCGCCGCTCCGAAGGCGTCGGCGGATGCCCGCGTGCCCAGGAACGCACCGAGTATCACCTCGCGCGCAACACCCGAGAGGCGCGACAGCACCACACCCCCACCGACGACCGCGGCGCTCCGCCCGCTGCGCCGGCGGCGCGCGCTGAACCCGCCGGCTCCCGGCACCCCGTCGCCCACGAAGGGCCGCCGGTAGAATCCGCGCACGGCAAGCAGCGTAATCAGCGCTGTTCCGGGCACTTGGGAGGCACACCGTGGAGGGATCCGGGGCGGGCGCAGCCGCCAACGGCGACACGCAGTCCAGACGGCGGGCGATGACGGAACTCGGCCGGCGCGCCAAGGCGGTCGCGCCGGTGCTGGCCGCCACGCCGACGGAGGTCAAGAACGGGGCGCTGCGAGCCGCGGCGGACGAGTTGCAGTCCCGCGGCGACGAATTGCTGGAGGCCAACGGGAGCGACCTGACGGCCGCCGAGGAGGCCGGCATCTCGCCGACGCTGCTGGACCGGCTGCGCCTCACGCCGGCCCGCATCGAGGGCATGGCCGGCGGCCTGCGCCAGGTGGCCGAACTCCCGGACCCGGTGGGCGTGGTCGTGGCGGGCGACGTGCGCCCCAACGGCCTGCGCATCCAGCAGGTGCGGGTGCCGCTCGGCGTGGTGGCGATCGTCTACGAGAGCCGGCCCAACGTCACCAGCGACGCCGCCGGCCTGTGCCTCAAGTCCGGCAACGTGGCCTTCCTGCGGGGTTCCTCCATGGCGATCCGCTCGAACCTCGCCATCGCGGACGTGCTACGGAAGGCCTACGCCGCCAGCGAGGTGCCCGCCGACGCCCTGATCCTCGTGGAGGACACCAGCCGCGAAGCGGCGGTGGAGTTCATGCGGCTCAGCGGCTACGTGGACTGCCTGATCCCCCGCGGCGGGCCCGCCCTCATCCGGTCCATCATGGAGAACGCCACCGTGCCGTTCATCCTGGACGGTGACGGCAACTGCCACGTCTACGTGGACCGCACCGCCGACCTGGACATGGCCACCTCGATCGTGGTGAACGGCAAGACCCAGCGCCCCTCGGTGTGCAACGCCACCGAGTCGCTGGTGGTGCACGCCGCGGTGGCGGCGGACTTCGTGCCGCGGATCGTCGGGGCGATGCCCACGGTGGAGATGGTCGGCGACGATGCCTCCCGCTGCCTCGCGCCGGGTATCGCGGAGGCCAGCGAGGCCGACTACGCCACCGAGTTCCTGGACTACAAGCTGTCGGTGCGCGTGGTGGAGTCACTCGACGAGGCCATCGATCACGTCAACAAGTACGGCACGGGGCACTCGGAGGTGATCGTGACCGCCGACGAGGCGGCCGCCGGGCGGTTCTGCGCCGAAGTGGACGCCGCCTGCGTGCTGGTGAACGCCTCGAGCCGCTTCGTGGACGGCGAGGAGATGGGCTACGGCGCCGAGATCGGCATCAGCACGCAGAAGCTGCACGTCCGCGGCCCGATGGGCCTGGTCCATCTCACCGCGGTCAAGAACGTCATCCGGGGCGACGGCCAGGTCCGCGGCTAACCGGCGGTGGCCGGAACAGGGCTCCCGGCCACGACGCGCACAGCCATCCCGGTGGCGGTGGCGAGCAGTTCGCTGCGCTGGTTGGCCGTGTACAGCTCCACCGTGGCGTTGGCATTGGGCGCGGTGCCGCAGGCGATGACCAGCTCCCCGCTTGCCCTCGCCATCAGCTTGCGCACCGCCCCGCTGCGCGTGCGATCGAGGGCGATGGCGACCCGCAGGATCCCCGCCAGCAGCTGCACCCGGGCGCGATCGGCCACATTCAGAGCGGCGAACTCGGGATGGTCCTTGCGTGGCAATGCCTTGCGCTGGTAGCGAGCCACCAGGGCGATCAACTCCACCTCTCGCTCGGTGAACCCCAGGAGCCGGTCGCTGCTGCGGATGACGTAGTAGCTGTGCTTGTGGTGCGCCCCCCGGGAGATGAAGCGTCCCACGTTGTGCAGCATCCCGGCGGCCTCCAGCAGGTCCCGCTCGTAGAGCCCGAAGCGGTGGACGTCAGCCAGCGCGTCGAAGAGTTGCAGCGCCAAGGCGGTCACCTGCTGGACGTGCGGTCGCTCCTCCTCGTATTCCTCCGCGATCCGCAGCACCGACTCTCGCCTGATGTCGCTGAGATGCCAGAAGGCGTCGCCGTTGCCGCGGGCGTGCACGCGGTCCAGCAGCACGCCCTCGCGCAGGGCGTAGCCGGACACCGTGATCGCCGGCATGCCGAAGCAGTCGAACACCCCCTCCAGCAGCAGGACGCCCGCTGTGATCACGTCGATCCGCCGCTCGTCCAGGCCGCCGATCGACCGGCGCGCCTCGGGTTCCGGCAACGCCAGCACGGTATCGACGACGTCGTCCAACGCGGCCCGGCTGAAGGAGACGTTGTTGAGCCAGCGGTCGCCGGCGCCGTTGCGGCGATGCTCGGCCATCTTGGCGATCGTTGCGATCGTCCCCGAACTGCCCACGGCCAACTCGAAGCCGAGGGGCCCCAGATCGTGGCCGACCGGCGCCAGGAACGACCGCACGTAGGCGCGGCACTCGGCCACGGCGGCGGGATCGGCGACGCCGCCGGGGAAGAAGCGCTCCGTGAGGCGCACGTGCCCCAGCTTGACGCTGCGCGCCAGCAGAGGCCTCGTCCCCCGCCCGACGAGCAACTCGGTGCTGCCGCCACCGATGTCGACCAGCAGGATCTGCCGGTCGTACACGGACAGCGCCTGCACCACGCCCAGATGGATGAGCCGCGCCTCCTCGGTGCCCGAGATCACCTCCACCTCGACGCCGGCCTCGGTGGCGGCTCGGTCCAGTAACTCGCGGCGGTTCTCGGCTTCGCGGACCGCACTCGTCGCCACGGCTCGCACATCGGCGCCGTAGGAGGCGGCGGTCCTGACGAGCCCGCGCAGCGCCTCGATGCCCCGGTCGATGGCCGCCGGCTCGAGGAGCCGCATGTCGCCCGAGCCGGACCCCAGACGCACGATCTCCTTGTCCCGGCAGAGGATCTCGAGACCCCCACTGGCGCTGACGCGGGCGACGACGAGGTGGAACGAGTTGGTCCCCACATCGATGGCGGCGTGGACCTCCCCCACCGCACCATTCACCACGGGGCGCACGCTACCGGCGGGGGTCACCGAGCGGCCTCGGCGCGGGCCAGCAGCCGGAGGCGGAGCTGGTTGAGGATGCCGATGGTCGTGAACTGGCGCGTCCGTTCCCGATCGAACGGGAACACCTGGCGATGGGCTGTGACCTCGCCGTCGACCGACGTGGCCATCCAGACGGTGCCGGGCTCCTCGCCGTCCGCGGGGGCGGGCCCGGCGACGCCCGTGACTGCCAGCGAGCAGTCGGCGCCCAGTTGCTCGCAGGCGCCGGCGGCCATGGCCCGCACAGCCTCCTCGGACACGACAGGACCGTCGGGCACACCCAGCAGATGGCGCTTGGTCTCGGCGGCGTAGGTCACCAGCGACCCGCGGAACACGTCGCCGGCGCCGGGCACCGCCACGAGGCGTGCCGCGATCATCCCGCCGGTGAGAGACTCGGCCGTCGCCAGCGTGAGACCGGACCGCCGGCACAGGTCAAGCACCGCCGACTCCATGGTCTCGTCGTCGGTCCCGAAGATGAGCTGCTCAGCGATGACGGTACGCACGGCCTGCTCCTCCTCATCGAGGATCGCCGCCGCCTCGGCCGCCGTGGCGGCTTTGGCGGTGAGCCGCACCTTGAGACCCTCCATCCCGGACGCCAGGAACGCCAGCGTGGCGCGACCGGAGGCATCGAGGCGCTCCATGACACCGTTGAGTTGCTCGGCGAGGCCCCCTTCCGATTCACCCCAGGTCCGCAGCGTGCGGCTCTGGATCACCGACGCGTCGCCCGCCCGGCGGCGCATGTCCGCCGAGATCCACCCGGTCATCATCTCCTTCATCTCCCACGGCACACCCGGCACGGCGTAGACGACGGCCTCCCCCACCGGGCAGACCAGGCCGGGGGCGGTTCCCGGAAAGATCGGGATCACCGCAGCACCCTCGGGAACGTCGGCCTGCCGGAGGTTGTTGCCCGGCATCGAGCGTCCGCGGCGCCAGAACTTCTGCGCGATGCGATCGGCCAGCTCGGCGTCCCGCCGGAGGTCGACGCCCATGACGGCGGCGAGCGCGTCGCGGGTGATGTCGTCGGGGGTGGGGCCGAGCCCGCCGCAGACGACGACGAAGTCGCTGCGCGCCACAGCGGTCTCGAGCGTGGCCCGGATCCGCTCGAGGTTGTCGCCGACCTTCGTCTGGTAGTAAGAGTCGATCCCCAGGGAGGCGAGATGCTCGCCGATCCAGGAGGAGTTGGTGTCGACGACCTGCCCGAGCAGCAGCTCGGTGCCAACGGCCACGACCTCACATCTCACGTCGCGCCCCCGGCGGCTGCAGCCATCAGCGTCCCGCACGGCGGCTGTCGGCGAGGTAGAGCACACCGGTGATCAGGGTCGCCGCGACCGCCAGCCACCAGACGGCCAGGATCAACCCCTGGCGCGCCGGCGAATCCTGCGCCGCCAGCGGCGGCACGAGGCTCAAAACGACGGCCAGACCCTGCAGGATCACCTTCCACTTGGCCGAGCGCCGGGCCGGCACGCTGACGCCCCGGCGGGCGGACTGAACCCGGAACCCGCTCATCCAGGCCTCCCGCGCGGCGATCAGCGCCACGGGGATCCAGCTCACCCTGCCGATGGCGGCGAGGCATGCCATCGAGCCGAGAACCACGATCTTGTCGGCCAGCGGATCCAGGAAAGCACCCAGCCGCGTCACCGTGCCGGTGTTGCGGGCCAGGTGGCCGTCCCACGCATCGGAGGCGGCGAACACCACGGCGACCGCCACGGCCACCCATGACGCCCCGCCGTCGTCGCGGGCCCGCAGGATCAGCCAGAAGAGCACCGGGGAGGCGCCGATGCGCGCCAGCGTGATGAGGTTCGCCGGAGTGGACAGCCCGAGGCCGATGTCCGGCGCCGGCGCCGTCACGGAGCGCCCCCGGGGGCGCCGCCGGCCGCCACGATGGGTACGGCCACCAGGTCGACGCCCGCAGCACCGGTGATCTCGACCTCGGTGAACCTCCCCGGTGCCAGGTCGCGAGGCACCTCCACGAGGCCGTCGATCTCGGGCGCCTCGCGGTGGCTGCGCGCCCATCCGGGCTCGTCCACCAGGACCGTGGTGCGGCTGCCGACGAGGCTCCGGCGACGCTGCTCGGTGATCGCATCGCACACCTCGCGCAGTTCGGCCATGCGCTCGGCCACGAGGGGCTCGGGAACCCGACCACCCAGACCCGCCGAATACGTTCCCTCCTCCTCCGAGTAGGCGAAGACGCCGACCCAATCCAGCTGCGCCTCCTGCACGAAGGCCAGCAACGCGTCGTGGTCCTCCTCCGTCTCGCCGGGGTAGCCCACGATGAAGTTGGAACGGAATGCCGCATGGGGCGCTGCCCGGCGGATCTCGGCGATGCGGGCTCCGAAGCGCTCCCCGTCACCCCAGCGACGCATCCGGCGCAGCAGCGGCCGGGAGGCGTGCTGCAGGGAGAGGTCGAAGTACGCCACGTCCGTGGACAGGATGGCCGCGATCAACTCGTCGGTGAGGTCGGAGGGATACAGGTACAGCAGCCGCACCCACGGCACGAGCCGGTGCGCCGCTTCGACGAGCGGCACGAGTGCGCGCTCGCCGCGACCCCCGTCGCGGCCGTAGGAGGCCAGGTCCTGGGCGACCAGCACGATCTCGGAGGCGCCCAGGGCCTCGATCTCCGCCAGGACCGCCTCGGGACTGCGTGAGCGCTGCGGTCCCCGGAAGCTGGGGATGGCGCAGTAGCCGCAGCGCCGGTCGCACCCCTCGGCGATCTTCACATAGGCCCACGGGGCCTGCGCCGGGGGGCGTGACAGGTTCAACAGGTCCAGCCGCGGAACCGCGGGTGCGGCGGACCTCACCTTGAGGCGGCGGCCGCCGCGCTTGGTCGGCCCCAGAGTGATCGGCTCACCGAAGCCCGCCACCGCGTCGATCTCGGGACGCTCGTCACGCAGTCGAGGACCCACGCGCTCCGCCAGGCATCCCGTCACAACGAGACGGGAATCGGACCGTCGGCGCTCCGCCAGGGCATCGATGGCTTCCAGCGACTCGCGCCGGGCGTCGGCGATGAAGGCGCAGGTGTTCACGACCACGAGATCCGCCTCGCCGGCGGCGGCGGCCGGCCTGTAGCCGTCAGCAGCGAGTTGCCCCTCGATCTTGTCGGAGTCCACCTGGTTCTTGGGACAACCCAGGGTCTCCAACCAGTACCGCCTCACCACGAACTCTGAGCGTACCGCCGGCGCCGGGGCCGCCGATGACCCGGAGACGGCAGATGCGACGGTGGAGGCGGACCCGCACCGTCACAACCTCCCGGCTCTCCGCCGACCTTGGCCGGCGCGCCGTCGTGCCGGTAGCCTGAGTGACACCGGAGCCCCAAGGGACGGCTCCGTGCCGTACAGGCGAGAGGGGGAAGCTCCCATGGGCGACTGGTGGAACGCCCTGACCGGCGATCTGCAGGTCTTCTACCTGATCGGCATCGTCTCGGGCGCCTTCCTGATGCTGCAGTTGGTGCTGATGACCCTCGGTGTCGGTCTGGACTTCGACATCGACTTCGACGCCAGCGACGCCGACGTTGGCTACTTGTCGTTGCGCAGCCTCACGGCCTTCTTCTTCGCCTTCGGCTGGACGGGCGTGCTCATGAAGCAGGGCGACAACTCCACCTCGGTCTCGGTGATCGTGGCGGTCGTCGTCGGGCTGGCGGTGTTCTTCATCGTGGCGCTCATCTGGCGGCGGTTCGCCAAGATGAACGAGAGCGGCTCGCTCGACTACCACAGCGCCATCGGTGTCAACGGCACCGTCTACATCGCGGTTTCCGCCGACCGCGCCCAGCCGGGCAAGGTGGAGGTTATGGTGCAGGGGCGGATGCGGGTGATCGATGCCTACACCACCGCGCCCGAGGACCTGCCCGCCAAGACCCGCGTCAAGGTCACCGACCTGGTGGATCCCACGACCGTCCTGGTCGAGCCGCTGATCTAGCGCCGACCGAACCCGCCTCCTGGACTCTCCCCTCCAAACCCGCCGAAAGGAAACCAAATGGCAGTCATCGCCCTAGTCGTCGGCCTCGTCGCCGTCCTGCTGATCGCACTCCTGTGGGTGGCCTCCCGCTACAAGCGCTGCCCGTCCGATCGGATCCTGGTGATCTACGGCCGCGTGGGGGGTGTCGGCGAGTCGGCCCGCTGCCTGCACGGCGGCGGTGCGCTGGTGTGGCCCATCATCCAGGGCTACGCATTCCTGGACCTCACGCCCATTTCCATCGAGATCAAGCTGCAGGGGGCGCTGTCGCAGCAGAACATCAGGGTCAACACGCCGGCCACCTTCACCGTCGGCGTCTCCACCGAGCCGGGCGTGATGCAGAACGCCGCCGAGCGGCTGCTGGGGCTCAGCCTCGCCGAGG
>JAGWAL010000022.1 GCA_021296415.1 Acidimicrobiia bacterium
ACTACTTCCACGACCTGCACCACAAGTACTTCGAGTGCAACTACGGCACCCCGGTGATCCCCGTCGACGCCTGGGTCGGCACCTGGCACGACGGCTCCCCCGAGGCCCACGAGCGGATGCGGGCCCGCCGGGAAGCCGCCGGCCACCTCGCCGGCACCGACGACTGACAACGTCAAGGCCGGCGTCGAGTTGATCCGGCCGGGTCGAATCGGATTGCCGGGCGCGTCGCACCGGTGGCCGTCACCCGGGTAGCTCCTACGCTCGGGGACGTGAGGCACCCGATCGCATCGTCCGCGACGCCGGCCCGCGGACGAGCGCCATGGTCATAGACCTCCCCCTGCTGGGAGCCCTCGGCGAGCCGCGTTTCGTCGAGGCGTTCTCAGCCGACCGAACGATCAAGTTCTGGCTGGATGTCGAGGAGGCCTTGGCGCGGGCACAGGCCGAGCACGAGGTGATTCCCGCCTCGGCCGCCGAGGCGATCCGGCAGAAGTTGGCGACCGTCGAGATCGATCGCGGGCTCCTCGACGAGGGGACCCGGCTCGTGGGGTATCCGATCCTGCCGCTGTTGCAGCAGTTGGGTCGAACCGATCCCAAGGTGGCGGCCTGGATGCACTACGGCGCCACCACGCAGGACATCATGGACACGGCGGTGGTGCTCCTGCTGCGTGACGCCTGCAAGGACATCGCCCTCGTCGGTGCCGAACTGGGTGACAGCCTCGCGGCACTCGCCGGAGTGCACCGAACCACGCCCATGGCGGGCCGGACGCATGGTCAGCAGGCGGTGCCGATCACCTTCGGTATGAAGGTGGCCGGCTGGCTGGATGAGGTCGGCCGCTCGCTCGTGCGCCTTGGTGAAGCGCGGGCGGAGGCCGAGGTCGTCCAGTTGTACGGAGCGGCGGGCACGTCGGCGGCCTACGGGCCGTTGAGCGCCGGGACGCGCCGGCGGGTCGCGGAGATCCTGGACCTCGGCTGCGACGACGTTCCGTGGCACAGCGTGCGGGACCGTCTCGCAGAGGTAGCCGCCGCTCTCGGCGTGCTGGCCGTGGCCACGAGTCGTATCGCCCTGGAGGTCATCGACCTGGCGCGCAGCGAGATCGCCGAAGTGCGCGAGGGTGGTGGCCGGCTGGCCGGTGCGTCGTCCACGATGCCCCAGAAGGCCAACCCCATCCTGTCCGAGACGATCGTGGGCCTCAGCGGGATGGCCTGCGCCCTGTCGGCGGTGCCCCTGCGGGCCATGACCGGCCGCCACGAGCGTTCGGCGGGGGAGTGGCAGATGGAGTGGGATTCGCTGCCGCTGCTGGTGGCCTACACGGGCAGTGCCGTGGCCCGCTGCGGCGATCTCGTGGCGGGCCTGCACGTCGACCCCGAGCGAATGGCCGCCAATCTGGAGGTGGACGGCGGCCTCATCATGGCCGAGGCCCTCATGATGCAACTGGCGCCTCGTCTCGGGCGCCTCGAGGCTCATGACGTGGTGTATGACCTCTCCGCTCGGGCGAGAGCCACCGGCATCTCCCTCGCCGAGGCCGCCCGCGCCCACGCCGCCGAGCAGGGTTTCGGCGAGGAGTTCCACCTCGAGCCGGCGGACTACCTGGGAGAGTCCGAGGCGATCGTGACGACGGCGGTCGAGCGTTGGCGCGACACTCACCGACCGAACATCACCGAGCCTTGATGCCACCGGCGAGTTGCCGGTTTGCACTACTCCCCGAACATTCCGATCTGGCTCGGTCATTCCGGCGAAGGCCGGAATCCACTGACCAGCGGCGGAACTGCCGTCGCCACTGGGCCCCGCCCGGCGGCGTCAGTCCGTGGTGGCCTCGACGATCGCTGTCAGCGCGTCGATCACCAGGTAGGCCGTGCCCTCGGAGACGAGGTCGAGTGGCCGCTGGCCGTCGAGATCGGGCTGGGGGGAGCGCAGCCAGATTCGCGCCTGGCGGTCGGGCATCGCCTGGCGGGCGAGGTCCACGACGGCGCGCAACTCGAGGAGCCTCTCCTCCACATCGCGCCGGACCGTCGCGCCCCGGTAGCGCCAGCGGACGACGTTGCGCCGGGTGGTCCGGGTGACCTGCGCCAGGTCGCCGATGTTCAGCACCCCTCCCGCGCAGACGTGATCCAGCAGAGACTTGATCGTCGCCATCCTCGTCGCTCTCCTTTCCCGGATCGGCCCGGCGCGCCCATGCCGTGACATACGTTGGCACAACCGGGGAGCCGGCGGGGCGAGGTCCGGTACCATGCGATGACCGGTGGGCGGAGCCTGCCGGGGAGGGGGCATGGAGCGAATCGCCGGCTACGAACCCGCGGAGGCCATCCCGATGCGGCCGCCGACGCTGCGGGGTGGGCCCATCAAGGCGGTCCGCACCCTGTGGGGCCTCGTTTGGATGACGATGTGGCCCTACGGCTTCATCTACGCCGGGGTGGCGGCGCTGGTGTGGAACGTCTTCACGCCCGCCATGGAGCGCATGGAGCGGTTCGCGATCGGCTGGATCGCCGAGATCTACCTGCGCAACGTGGTGCTGCTCCTGGTCTCGGCCGGAGGCCTCCATCTCTGGCTCTACGTGCGACGCGCTCAGGGCAAGGAGTACAAGTACGACGACCGGTGGCTGAGCAACAGGAGCCGCCGCTTCCTGTGGGGCAGCCAGACCCGGGACAACATGTTCTGGGCGCTCACCAGTGGCGCCTTCTTCTGGACGGCCTACGAGGCGCTGCTGCTGTGGGCCTACGCCAACGACCACATCGGTCGGATCGACTGGGGCGACGGGCCGGGATGGGTCGTCTACCTGCTGGTGATGACCGTCGTCCCGTTCTTCCTGGTGACGGGGTGGTTCTACGTGACCCACCGGCTGCTGCACACCCGCCCCCTCTACCGCTGGGCCCACTACCTGCATCACAAGAACGTGAACACCGGGCCGTGGTCGGGACTGTCGATGCACCCCCTCGAGCACCTCCTCTACTTCTCGACGGTGCTGTTCTTCATGGTCATCCCGGTCAGCCCGTTCGTCGTCATCCTCACGAACCTCTTCACGGCCATGGATCCGGCACGCGGGCACTGCGGCTTCGACCGTTTCGAGATCGGCCACGGCCGGACGATGCCGGCCGGCACCTACTACCACGACCTGCACCACAAGTACTTCGAGTGCAACTACGGGCTGCAGGTGATTCCCATCGACGCCTGGATGGGCACCTGGCACGACGGCTCCCCCGAGGCCCACGAGCGCATGCGAGCCCGCCTGGAGGCCACCGACCGCTGAGTTGACAGGGAGACGGGGTCCCTGGCAGGTCGCCTCGTTCGGACAGGTACCCGCGCGCACCACCGACGAGGCGTCGCCCGACTCGGGGACGCGCTCCCTTGGTTTGGCGAGAGGGTCTCCCATCACGCTCATTGTCAGCGCTGCGGAATGGAACGCGGAGCAACTCGAGGATGAACTACGGGATAGTTGCCCCGGCTGCCGCGTCACGCGCTGGGGCCGAAACTACCGGATAGTCCTAGATCTTGTAGCAGCTTCGCCCGAGGATGCGCGGCTCTCGGCTGAGGAGATCATCAAGTGGACCCTCGGAGTATTCGTTGTGGAGGTCGTGGGAGTTGAGCTAATCGGCACAACACTCAGCGACGTCGGATACGAATTGGGAGAGCCCCAGGAGTCGCCGGAGTTCGGTATAAGCCTATAATCCTTGTTATCTGTAGTGATATCCTGCTCTGAATTGTAACCGGTTGGCGGGGGTGTAGGGGTTCCGAAGGCCGGGGAGGGACAACTCGGTTGGTCACCGTGGACGGGTTGACGCTCTCGACGTCTTGGATGGTCTGACCGTCGTTGAAGTCCTCAGAGAACAAGCGGTCGCTGCTGGCTGCGGCGGCCGCTTCGATGGTGAGGGCGTCCCAGATCGAGAGCCTTGCGTTGAGTGCGGTATCGGTGCGCGCGGGTCCAGCGGGTGATCGACGTCGAAGGTGCCCAGTTCGGCCTCCGGTGGTCATACCGGGTTATACTGCCGACGTGAAGGTTGCCGTCTCGATTCCTGATTCTCTCTACCGGAGGGCGGACCGCCTAGCCCGGCGCCGGAAGATGTCCCGCTCGCAGCTCTACGCGGTGGCGCTGGAGCGGCTGGTCGAACTTGAGGACGACGCCGAGACCACGCGCCGGCTCGATGCTGTCTACAGCGTGGAGGACTCCTGTATCGATGCGGGAGTGGCCGCCGCGCAGGCCGAGGCCCTGCGCGAGGAGTGGTGAGCGCGGGCGAAGGTGCTGAGACGGGGTGACATCCACTGGGCAAACCTGCGGGCGCCCGTCGGGTCGGAGCCCGGTTACCGGCGCCCTGTGCTGATCGTCTCCGCGGATTCGTTCAACGACAGCAGAATCAACACGGTCGTCGCCCTGGCGATCTCGTCGAACCTCGCTCTTGCAGACGCCCCGGGCAGCGTAGAAATGCCCGCGGCAGATTCCGGGCTGGATCGTGACTCGGTCGTGAACGTCTCACAGGTCGTCACCCTCGACAAGATTCAGGTGGGAGATCGCGCCGGCAGCGTGGAGACCGGCACGATGCGACTCGTGGAGGCAGGCCTGCGTCTCGTGTTGCAGCTGGGCACGATCCCTGATGGCATGACAACCCCGCCCGCCTGAGAGCGGCCCGCGGATGCGGGACGCCGGGTAGACCTATACCCATGGATGGACGGCCCTTCGATTCGTCGCCGCGCAAGCTCATCGAGGTTGCACTGCCGCTGGAGGCCGTGAACGCGGCGGGCCGCGCCGAGAAGGCTGTGCCCAAGAAGGGGCATCCGGCCACGATGCACCTCTGGTGGTCACGCAAGCCGCTCGGTGTGACGCGGGCTGTGCTGTTCGCCTCCCTGGTGGACGATCCCTCGTCCAGGCCCGACCTCTATCCCACGGAGGCGGCCCAGGATGCCGAGCGGCGGCGGTTGCATGGCTTGATCGAGGGTCTTGCCCAATGGGAGCGCAGCGAGGACGCGGCGCTGCTCGCCGAGGCGCAACGATGCATCGAGAGTTCCGCAGACGGCGGCCTGCCGCGCATCATCGACCCGTTCTGTGGCGGCGGCGCCATCTCCACCGAGGCGATTCGGTTGGGTCTGGACACCGTCGCCATCGACCTGAACCCAGTCGCCGCGCTGGTGAGTGCCGCGACCCTGTCGGTCGCCCAGCGCTTCGCCGGGGCGCCGGCTGTGAGTGCGGGTGACCTCCGGGGAGGAAAGAGCCTGGCGGGCATCGCCGCCGATGTCGCCTTCTACGGGGCCGCCGTCGAGACCGAATGCCGCCGGCGGCTCGCAGGAGCCTTCGAGCCGTTACCGAGCCCGCTCTCGCCGGAGGGCCGCACCGTGGCGATCTCCTACCTGTGGGCGCGAACGGTCCCGTGTGCGAATGAGGCATGTCGCCGCATCACGCCGTTGCTCTCCACGTGGTGGTTGTCGAAGAGGCCGACAAACCGCTGGCATGCGCGTCCCGTGCTCGAGGATGATCGCTTCGACTTCGCGGTGGAACCCGGTGCTCCACCGGCCGACCTCATCGATCTCAAAGTGGGGCGGGGGACGAACTTCCGCTGCCTGTTCTGCGGCGACGTGAATGACGCCGACTGGGTGCGCTCCTGCGGGCTCGGGGCGGGCCTCGGCCTACGGCTGGTGGCTGTGCAGGCGCTCGCCGACCCGCGCCGCCCCCGCGAGGGGCGCATCTGGCTGGCTCCCGACGCCGCGAGCGAGCGAGCGGGCCTGGCCGGGCGCCGCAGCGGCTTCCCTGCTCCCATCGAAGCGGCGCTCTGTCGGGAACTACCGGCGGAGAGCGGCAACGTCACCGCGTTCGGGATCCGCAGGATCGGTGATCTGCTCTCCCCCCGTCAGCGCAACACGCTGGCCACCTTCTCGGAGGTGATCGCAGGGATCACGCCGGCGGTGCACCGTGATGCCCTCGCCGCTGGGATGGCCGACGGTGGGGCGGGCATCGAGCAGGCCGGTCATGATGCCCGCGCCTACGCCGAGGCCATCACCACGTACCTGGCCCTGGCGCTCTCGCGACTGGCGAACCGCACGACCACCATGACGACGCACAACCGGGCGAACGGGTCGGTGGAGCAGTCGTTCATCCGGCCCGCCTACGGGTTCTACGGTGAGTTCCCGGAGGCCAATCCATTCTCGGGTTCGACGGGGTCCTGGTCGGGTGGTCTCGACTATGTCGTGCGGGCGCTGGAAGCCCTCCCCGCGCCGGCCGGGAACCCGACCGAACGGCTGGAGGGAACCGGCCCGCACACCGATCCCTCCGGTCATACGCCGCCGCGGGTGGGGCGATCCGACGTGCGGTGCGGTTCGATGCTCGCGGTCCTGGATGGGGACCGCGGGGTGGTGTGCACCGATCCGCCGTACTACGACATGTTCGATTACGCCTCGCTGTCGAACCTGTTCCTCGTGTGGCTCCGGGCCACGCTCGGCGGCATCTGGCCGGAGACCCTGGGGCCGGTCATTGCGCCGACCGCTTCGCAGATCGTCTCGAACGCGGCGCGGTCCAGTGGTGACCGGGCGGCGGCGCACGGTCATTTCGAATCGTTGCTGCGCCGCGCTCTCGAACGGATCGCCGACGTGCACGACTCGCGCTACCCGCTGGCGATCTACTACGGCTACCAGCAGGCCGGGAAGCGATCTCCGAACGGTGGCGCCGGGAGGATCGGGACGGCGTGGGAGGCGATGCTCGAGAGTCTCATCGGGGCGGGGTTGCGAATCATCGCCACGTGGCCGCTGCGCACCGAGCGCCCGGAGGGTGTCAAGAAGGGCACCAAGTCGCTTGCGACGTCCCTCCTGCTCATCTGCCGGCCGGATGGTGCGGCCCGGCCGGCGGCGACGGTGGACGAATTCCGGCGTGCCCTCCGAGCCGAGCTTCCCGATGCGGTCAGACTGCTGCAGCGGAGCAATATCGCACCGCTCGATCTCGTACAGGCGGCCATCGGTCCCGGTATGAGGATCTACACGAGCTACGCGTACGTCCGGGAGGCCGACGGAGCGCGCCTGGGAGTATCGGCCGCGCTGGACATCGTCGACGAGGTCCTGGACGAGTCGCTTGCCGGTGTCGAGGCCGAACTCGACAGCGACACGCGCTGGGCGCTGACCTGGTTCGAGGAGCGCGGCTTCGCCGACGGCCCGTTCGGCCGTGCCGAGGAGGTCTCCACGGTGCTCAACACATCGGTGGACAGACTCGTGGGCGCCGGAATCGTCACAACCGCTGACGGCCGGGTGCGCCTGCTCAGCAGCCACGAGCTGGAGGTCGCACCGGATCCCGTCGCGAACGGGCGCCTGACGGTGTGGGGGGCCACGCAGCGCTTGCTGCGATGCTTCCTCGACGGCGGCGAACCGGCGGCGGCGGCGTTGTTGAGCCGCCTGGATTCCGAGACCGCCGACGCCGCCCGCCACCTGACGTACCGGCTGTACCGGATCTGCAACCGCGGCAATCGCGTCGCCGAGGCCGCCGCCTGCAACGGCCTGGTCGCCTGCTGGCCCGAACTCACCCGCCGCGCGTCCGCGCCATCGTCTCTCGCCTGAAGACATACCGGCCGGCCGGCCGGGCCGAGCTTCAAGGAGCCCGCAGGCAGCCGCTCGTCTGACGGCAAGTGGTGCAGGCTGTGCATAATCCCTCGGAAGGAAACGAGTGTTTTTCCACAGACGCGAAAGTCCGGGGCTCGGGGCGCAGCGGAGGTGCCAAACGCTCTGCAGCCGAGCGACCGAGACGAGCCCGGTCTGCGACCTGCGTGGGTGGCGGCCGCGGACATTTGCGGACCGGAGACCGGGAAACGGTCGGCGTCGCGACGCTGTCGGCAACGATTTCCGGCCTCACAGGTCCGGACGGCGGATATGCGGCGATCAGGCGTGTTCAGAGCCTGCTTGGCCGTGTCGTCGCCGAATCCGCTTCCAAAGCCACGGGCGACCGTGCCGAAATCGTGCGATGCCGGGCTGTTCCGGCTGCATATGGCCGATTCTGGCTGCGTCGAGAAGACGCCGGTGGTGTTCGACGCCGAGAATCGGCTGACCGGCACCGCTGGGTTCCCTGTCGAGTACGGAGAATTTGTGTGCCTGCCCCGCATCGGATCCTCCCGTCTCGTGCGCACCGAGGTCGTCGACGGGCTCTCCGGGGGGTGGTCCGACCCGGGTTCCTGCGGACCAGCAGGTTCGCGGCCCCGTGGCCGAAGTTATCCACAGGCTGTGGATGCAGGGCGATGCCGGCTGGCGACTCGGCGCGGCACGCGGCCACCGAAGCCGGGCCCGACGCGTAGGCTGGCCTGGTTATCGCCATGACCTCCGAAACCGCGCCCACCGCGACCGCCTCCCGACAGGCCGCCGAACGCCGTTTCAGCCAGTCGATGATCGTGTCGGGCACCCGCTGCCTGCTCGCTTACATCGTCTTCCCGTACGTGTTCCCGCTGCTCGGCGTGACCGACGTGGCGGGTCCCGCCGTGGGCGTGGCCATCGGTGTCGTGGCGATCGTGTTCAACGGGGTGAGCATCCGGCGCTTCTGGCGGGGGAACCACCGGCTCCGCTGGCCGCTGAGCGTCGTCAATCTGGCGGTGATGGGGCTGATGTTCTACCTGGCGGTCGGCGACGTCGCCGAGCTCGCCGGCTGAACCCCGCCGACGTTCGACACATGACGGCGCCAGGCCAGCCCACCGGCGGCTCGGACGTGCGGATTCCCGGCCGGCCCACTGCGGCGGATGGTCCGGGCCTCGCCCGCAGCCGGCTGGTGCGGGCGGTCTGGATCGCTGCCGGATTGGTGCTCGTGGGGATCGGGGCCGTGGGCATCGTCGTTCCCGGTCTGCCCTCGACGATCTTCTTCATCCTGGCGGCCGCCGCCTTCTCTCGGTCCAGTGCGCGCCTCGAGCGGTGGCTGCTGAACCTTCCCGTGGTCGGGAAGTTGGTGGGGGACTATCGGGCAGGGCTTGGCATGCGCCGCCGGGCGAAGATCGCCGCTGTGTCCATGATCGTGATCGCCGTGGGGATCAGCACGGGACTGGCGATCAAGAGCTGGACGCCGAGGGCCATCGTCCTGGGCGCCGGCGCGGTGGGCGTTGCCTACGTCGGCTGGCGGGTTCCGACCCGCGAGGTACTGGATCGAGCAGTAGCCGAGGGCGCCGGCTAGACGTGACCCCGTGACTCTCACCCCGATCGTCGGAACGCTCGGCTATCTGTGGGATCGGGATACCGACCGGGTACTCCTGGTACGCCGGGACGCGCGGCCCGACGACGATCACTACGGGAAGGTCAACGGTCTCGGCGGCAAGCTCGAGCCCGGCGAGCACGTCGTCGCCGGGCTGCGCCGCGAGCTGCACGAGGAGGCCGGCGTGGAGGTCACGTCGCTGAGGCTGCGCGGCACGATCACCTGGACGGACTTCGGCCCGCGCGACGAGAACTGGCTGGGGTTCGTGTTCCTCTCCGATGCCTGGCAAGGCGAGCCCCCGGCGAGCAACGAGGAGGGCAGCCTGATCTGGGTGTCGCGCAGCCGCCTGCTCGCCGCCTGCGACCCCGATCCCGACACCCGCCGGGCCGCCGAGCTGGTGCTGTGGGACGGCGACCGTCACTTCCTGCCGCTCGTGTTCGATGACGATCCCCGCCTGTTCCACGGTGACATGCCCTACGAGGGCGATCAGGCGGTCGGCTGGACGTTCGAGCGCCTCTAGCCCAAGATGCCTCCGAACGGGTGCGAGGGGGGTCGCCAGGAGTTCCTCTTAACCGCCGACCCCCTCCGCTGCTGCGCGGCACCGGGTTCCCGGTCAACTCCACCGCCTTAGCTCCCTGCCGGGGCGCGCCCGGTCGTGACCCTGCAGCGGGGGCGCACTGGCTCTCGCCGCCTCAGAAGTCGAAATCCTCCCGCGGCGCGAAGTCGTCCCAGCTGGGCGGGCGGTCGCGGTCGGGGGAGGCGCTTGACTCCCCACCGCCTGTGCTTTCCGGGGCCTCGCCCTCCCTCGCGGCCCGCGCCCCGCTGCCGGCGCCGAGGGCTGCCGCCAGCGCCGTGGTGAGCGGCACGGCCGCCACCAGACCCATCGACCCGCACAGTGTGCGGGCGATCTCCACGGCGATCAGTTCGGAATTGGCGACCATTCCCCAGGACTGGTCGGAAACGGCGAACAGCAGCAGCAGCGGCATGCTGGCGCCCACGTAGGCCAGCAGCAGCGTGTTGATGGTGGAGGCGATGTGTGCCCTCCCGACGCGAATCCCCGCCGCCACCAGTTGAGGCACCCGCATCGCCGGATTGCTGCGGCGCAACTCGGCCACGGTGGCGGCCTGCGTGACGGTGACGTCGTCCAACGCGCCGAGGGCGCCGATCATGGCGCCGGCCAGCAACAGGGACGAGAGGTCGATCCCCTCTGAGACGAACGAGAGGATGGTGCCCTCCTCGGTGGCGAGTCCGGTGAATCGGGCGGCGCGGAAGAAAACGGCCGAGATGCCCAGGGTGAGCGCCAATGACGCCAGCGTGCCCGTCAGGGCGATGGTCGTGGTGGGTGTGAACCCGTGCGTGAGGTAGAAGCCCGCGAAGGCGATCACCGAGGCGGCCACCACGGCCACCAGCAGCGGTTCGTGGCCGTCCAGGATCGCCGGGGCGACGAAGGCAACCAGCACGATCCCGGTGATCGCCATCGACACCAGCGCCCGGAGGCCGCGGAACCGACCGAGGATCAGCACGAAGACCGCGAAGACGCCGGCCAGCACCCACAGCGTGGTGCGACGGTCCTGATCGGCGTAGAAGTAGAACTCCGTCGACGGCTCGTAGCCCACCACGATCCGGTCACCGGGAGCAGGGTCGGGCACGTAGCCGGTCTGCTCCAGGTTGAACTCCGGAAGTGTCACCGGCGAGTGGGCGTTGGGCCCGGCGCCGGGTACGACGACGACCGTGCGGCAGTTCTGAGGATTCTCGGTGACCGAGTACGAGCAGGGCCCCTCGGCGACCGCCTGGACCTCCGCCGGGAATCGCTGCGTCGCAACACCCGCCTGGCTGACCGCCCCGGCCGAGGCCACGCGACCGCTGCCGTCGGGCCAGAGCAACACCACGCCGAGAACCGTCGCCACCAGGACGGCTGCCAGCAGTCCCAGCACCACGCGCAACGACCGGTGATCGCCCCGGAGGGAGTGGCGCTCGGCGCCACCGTGGCCATGCCCGCCGCCCACCGGACCGCTCGGATGGATCACGGCCCCGACGCTACGAGACGCTCGCTCTCGTGTCGGTGACCGATCTCACCGCGCCGACCGCCGTTATGCGGTGGCGGACCGATGTCGCTCCGCCCGGCGACCGTGCCGTCAGCGAAGCGGCCCGCTCGGTCCCGAGCCGGCCTCTTGCAACGCGCCGCGCGGTTCGTCAGTAGGCGACGGCTGTCCCCCGGGAGGGACTCGAGTTCGGATAGTCGTGGAAGCGCCGGGCGGTCGCCGCCGAGATCATCCCATTGCGCAGGTCACCGGCCACGCGGGAGCGCGTGCGAGCAGCAGGTGATCCGTAGCCTCCGCCACCGGCGTTGAACATCTCGACGACCGAACCTGGCGCAACCAGGGTCGTGGAGTTGGGTGGGGGTTCGTTCGGCTCCCCGTCCGGGGGCGTGATGATCATCCGGTTCGGCGCCCCTCGCTCGCCGCCGAACAGCCCGTAGGGCTCGTCGCTGCCGTCGCCGAAGCAGGTGATGAGCGTCTCGACCTCCATGAGATAGGCAACCCGGATGCCGAGGCCGCCTCGCGACTCGCCCGGGCCGGCGGAGTCCTCCCAGTACTCGTGGCTCAACAGGGTGATCGGCATCCCCGCCTCGAAGACCTCGTAGTCGTCGAAGGCGAAGCCGCCGCCGCAGGTCAGGATGCCTATGCAGTCCTGACCGTCCACACCGGCGACACCGCCCGCCCCGCACTTGTTCGACAGCAGCGGCACCGCCAGGAACTCCGCACCCGTGGCCGGATCGGTGCCGTAGAGGCTGACGTTGAGGCCCCTGCCCCATCCCGCGCACACCCGGTCGGGCGCGGCGGGGGCCAGGGCCTTCATCACGGTCTCGGCGATCACGTCGTTCATGACGAAGTTGCCCAGCACGCTCGGAGCGGGGAAAGCGGCATCCAGGAACGTCCCCTCGGCCAGCACGACCTCGATGCACCGCTCGACACCGCCGTTGTGGGGGATGTCGGGGTCGATGATCATCAGGAACGTGGAGGTGGCGGCCGCGTACGACGTGCCGTGGACCCCGTTGTAGTAGCGGTCCACCTGCGGATCGGAGTCGCTGAAGTCCAGCACCACCCTGCCGTCGCCGACGGTGGCGACCAGGCGGCACACCAGCCGGTCGGGCCCCACGCCGGCGGGCAGCTCCCAGGTCGCCTCGGCGGTGTAGGTGCCGGGGGTCATGCGCCCGATCTCGGCCCGGGCCCGGTCCTCGCTGAAGTCCAGGAGGGCGTCGAGATGCGCCATCGCCATGTCGATTCCGTAGCGCTCGCACAGCTCCCAGAGCGCCCGCTCGCCGACCCCGGTGGCGCCCATGAGGGCGCGCAGGTCGCCGCCCACCAGCTCGGGGAAGCGGCTGTTGGCCATCAAGATGTTCCAGACGTCGCGCCGGAGGGTGCCGCCGTCGTACACGCGCAGTGGCGGGATGCGGATGGTCTCCTGCCAGACGTCGGTGGCCTCCGGGTCGTAGCCGCCAGCGGAGCGGCCGCCGAGGTCGGCGAGGTGGCCCTTGGTGGCCGTCCAGAACCGCAGTTCGCCGTCGATGAACACCGGCCGGAACACGCCTGTGTCCTGGGCCTGGTTGTTGCCCGCGAAGGTGTCGTTGTGGACGAAGACGTCACCGGGCCGGATGGGGCCGCCCACCTGCTCGGTGAGGTGTCCCAGCATCTCGGAGAACCCGTACGCCATGAGCGGGAGCCCCTCGTTCTGGGCCAGGATCCGATGGTCCGCGTCGAGGACGGCCGCGGTGAAGTCACGCACCTGGAGAAGCTGGGAACGGGACGTTCGCTCGATGACCCGGGTCATGTCCCGGGTGGCGGCCTCGATCTTCTTGCCCAGCACCGCCACCAGGATCGTGTCGATCATGGCTGCTCCCCGGCACCGAGGCCGAGGTAGTCCGTGATCGCCTCCACGGCCCCGGCCCGGTCGAACTCGTTGTAGACGCGGATGCGAAGGTAGGGCACGGGGAAGCCGTTCACGTTCTCGAATAGGCCCACCCGACCGGCGTGCGAGCCGCTGGTGAGGTCCCAGAGCAGGTTCATCAGCAGGTTCTTGTCACGCGCCGAGATGGCCGCGCCCTCGTAAGCCCACTCCAGCCACGGACCGACCTCGGGGTTGTCGAAATCGGCCTCCGACCAGCGCAGCACCGGTCCCTGACCGCCGAGTTCCTTGACGATGTGGACGATGTGCGGGTACCTGCCGAGCGCGTAGGCGCGGCCCGCGGTGATCATCCGCTTGTCGGGCCACAGCACGCCGCTGGCGGTGTAGGTCGCCTGCTCCTCGGAGGCCAGCACCATGCCGCGCAGCACCGAGGCGTACTCCATGACCTCGGCGACGAGTTGCCGCACGCCGTCGCGGTGCGACGTGCCGATGCCGTCGGTGATGAGCTGCAGCAGACCCACGAACAACTCCGCCTTCACGCAGATGCGCGTCAGGGTGTGCCAGTGCTCCAGGGTGCCGATGTCGCCGTAGTGCTTGCCGATTTCGGTCCAGCGGTAGCTGTGCACCCGCCAGCGCGGCACGAAGACCTCCTCGAACAGGGCGACCGCGTCCGCCTCGTCGCCCCGCGAGGCGATCGGATGGTCGTGGAAGCTGGCGTCGGGAAGGGCGGTGGTCTCCCGGCAGACCAGCCGGACACCCTCAGCGCCGACCGGTACCAGCGCCCAGAGGCTGCCCTCCGGGGACGGATCGGGCAGGGCGATGTTGGACACCACCATCTCGTGGCCCTGCGGCGCCACAGTGGCCACGATCTTGGCGCCGCTGATCCAGAGGCCCTCGTCGCTCTCCCGGACGACCTGCAGCGCACCCGGAATGACGTGATCGCCGAGTCGCAGGCCGAGTTCGTCGTTCCGGATGGCCGCGGCCTTGGTCTCGTCGAAGAGAGGGACGCCGCGCCGCCCGAGGGCCGAGCCGCGGCTGCGCCAGCCCTGGGGATCGGCGACCGGTGCGGCCAGTATCAGGTTTCCCTCAGCCGCGTAGTCGATGTACGGCAGGATGTTCTCGGCGTACTCGGGACTGTGTTGGCGAATGAGTTCGATGTTCGCCGCCATCCCGATCTGGGTGGTGGCGATCATGTCCATCTGCCTGCCGAAGATGCCGAATGTTCGCCGGGCGAGATGCTCCACGCAGGCCCGCCGGCTGCGCAGGTCGTCCCGGCTGCGGGGGATCATCCAGGCCTTGGAAACCCGGGCGCCGTCGGGACGCACGAAGGTGAGAACGTCCTGCAGGTCGGGGTCGAACTGGGCGTCGTAGGACTCGGCGAGCAGGTCGATGCCGCCGCTCGTGGCGGGATGGGTCGTCACATCCTCGATGAGCTCGCCGCGGTAGAAGACCCGGCGACCGTCGCGCAGCGACTGGCGGTAGCCGTCGCCGTCCAGCAGGTAGTGCTGCTCCTCAGTGCTCATTCCGCAGTGTCTTTGGCCTCGAGCAGGAAGTGCCCATAGTTGTCGCACGACAGGTCGAAGTGGGTATCGACGACGACGTTCGTGTCGGGCAACTCCACGATGCAGGGGCCGTCGATCCGCATGCCACCCAGCACTCCGGTGCCGTCGTAGACCGGCACCTCCACGACGCCGGTGTCGCGGAAGTAGGTGCTGCGGGTGCCCTTGAACGCGGCGGAGGCGTCGGCATCGCCCAGCGGCTCGGCCCTGGGTTCGGTGGTCCAGGCGTGGCCGATGCTCGTGACACGTAGGTTGACGACCTCGACGGGGTCGGCCTCGGTGGCGTAGGAGTAGATCTCCTCGTGCCGCTCGTGGAACTTCTCGTGGATCGACGGCATGTCCGGCTCACCGATGGCTGCCGGCTCGACGGGCATCTCGACCTCGTGGATCTGGCCGTGGTAGCGCAGATCCATCTTCAGGACGTGGCTCATCTCCGCTGCCTCGACACCTTCGGCGGCCAGCAGCTCCTCGCCCTCGGCGCACATCTCGTCGTAGGCGGCACGGATGGTCTCGGGGTCGGCGACCGAGAGGGTGGCCTCGTAGGTGCGGACGAAGTCGTGCCGGTAGTCGGTGGTGAGCATGCCGAATGCGCTGAAGACACTGGCGTCGCGGGGGACCATGACCCGGCGGATCCCGATGTCGCGGGCGATCGGGCACACGTGGACCGCCCCGGCGCCCCCGGCAGTGAGGAGAGTGAACCGCCGTGGGTCGTAGCCGCGCTGGACCGACACCTCGCGGATGGCGGCCGCCATCTTGGCGTTGATGACGTCGTAGACGCCGGCGGCCGCTTCGAGGTCCGACGTCCCGAGAGCGTCGGCGACCTGGGCGCGCACGGCTTGGCGGGCCAGTTCGCCGTCGAGGGCCATGCGCCCGCCGAGGAAGTAATCGGGAGAGATGTAGCCGAGCACCACGTCGGCGTCGGTCACCGTGGCGAAGTCGCCTCCCCGCTGGTAGCAGGCCGGTCCAGGGTGAGATCCGGCGCTGGCGGGGCCCACCTCCAGCAGCCCGGCCTCGTCGACGCGGGCGATGCTGCCACCGCCCGCACCCACGGTGTGGATGTCGAGCATGGGCAGCATGAGCCGGTAACGGGCCACCGAGCCCTCGCGGGTCACTAGGGACGTGCCGTCCTCGATGAGGCACACGTCGCAACTCGTCCCACCCATGTCCATGACGATGAGGTTGGCGTTGCCCTGCATCCGGCTGAAGGCCGTCCCGCCGGCAACGGCGCCCGCCGGCCCCGAGAGCAGCGTGTGTGCCGCCTCCCGGGCTGCGGCCACCTCCGGTGACATCAGCCCGCCGTTGGACTTCATGACCCGCAACGCGCCGCCGAAGCCGCGCCGGCCGAGCTCGGCCAGGAGATGCCGGAGGTAGGTGGCCAGGATCGGCCCCACGGCCGCGTTGATGGCCGTGGTGCTGATCCTCTCGTAGAAGCGCCGTTCCGAGAGGACGGCGTGCGACAGTGACACGTGCACCTCGGGCCATTCCGCGGCGATCACCTCGGCCGCCTGCGCCTCGTGGACCGGGTTGCGGTAGGCGTGCAGGAAGCACACCGCCACCGATTCCACGTCCTCGTGGCGCAGCCGCGCCACGGCTTCCCGCAGGTGGTCCTCGTCGAGGGGCTCAACCACCCGCCCGCCGGCGTCGACGCGCTCGCGCACGCCGAGGCGCAGGTAACGGGGCACCAGCGGCGGTGGCGGCGTGTACTTGTTGTCGTAGAGGCGCTCGCGGATGCCCCGGCGCATCTCGAGGGCGTCGCGGAACCCCAGCGTGGTGATCAATCCGGTCCGGGCGATCCGACCGGTGAGGATGGCGTTGGTGGCAACCGTCGTGCCGTGGACGATCACCTCGATCACCTCGTAGAACGCCTCACGTGACACCCCCAGGCGGCCGGCGAGGTCGTCGAGGCCGGCACACACGTCGGTGGACGGGTCGTCGCCGACGTTCGGGACCTTGGTGGCGGTCATCGTGCCGTCGTCGCTCACGCACACCAGGTCGGTGAACGTGCCCCCAACGTCGACGCCCACGTGGAAGACGTTCGTCATTTTCTCTCCTCTCGCACGGTCGGGGTCGCGACGAGCACATCGGAGCGATAGCAGGCCGCGTGCCGCTGCGCCGACAGTTCCACGAGAGGTGGGTACGTTACCCCACACTCCGGAGTGGCGATCGGGCAGCGCGGGTGCAGGTGGCACCCCTCGGGCACGGCCTCCAGGCGGAAGTCCGGCAGTGCCGCCGCCGGGTCGGGGTACAGCACCGACGACAGCAGGGCCTTGCTGTAAGGATGCCGCTGGTTGGCGAACAGCTCTGCGGTCGGGGCCACTTCGACGATCTTGCCGAGGTACATCACCGCGATCCGCGAGCAGACGCTGCGCACCGCGGTCAGATCGTGGGAGATGAACAGGTAGGCCATTCCGAGTTGGCCGCTGATCTCGTTGAGCAGGTCGATGATCTCGGCCCGGATGGCGATGTCCAGCTGCGACGTGGGCTCGTCCAGCACGACGAGGTCGGGCTCGGTGCCGATGGCCCGGGCGATGCCGGCGCGCTGTGCCTGGCCGGCGCTGAGCTGGTGCGGGAACTTCTCGCCGTCGGCCTCGCTGAGGTGGACCATGCCCAGCACCTCGCGCACCCGCTCGTTCCGCTGGCGGCGACCCATCCCGGTGACGCGCAGAGGCTCGTCGATGTTGCGCGCCACCGAGGTGGACGGGTTGAGCGAGGCGTGCGGCTCCTGGAAGACCATCTGGATGCGGCTGCGGAGCGGGCGCATGTTCGCCTCGGACATCTCCGAGGTGCGCTCGCCGGCGAAGTCGATGGTGCCGCCGGTCGGTTCGATGAGGCGCAGCACCAGGCGCCCGACGGTGGTCTTGCCCGAGCCGCTCTCGCCGACCAGTCCCAGGGCCTCACCTGGGGCCACGTCGAAGCTGACGCCGTTCACGGCATGCACCTTGAGGTGCGGGGCACCCCGTACCGGGAAGTACTTGACGAGATCCCGCACCGACAGCAGCGGATCGGCGGCCGGCTGCGCGGCGGGAGCGGCGGCGGGCGCCGGGGTGCTCTCGCCGACGGCCGACGTCATCACCCTCCCCAGCAGATCGCGGCTGTACGCCTCGCTCGGCCGATCGAAGAAGCTCGCCACCGGCGTGTGCTCGACGAGTGACCCGTCGCGCATGACCGCCAGGTCGTCGCAGTACTGGGCGACGATGCCCAGGTCCCGCGTCACGACCATCGTGGCCGATCCCAGGTCCGCCAGCAGCCGTCGCAAGAGGTTGAGCACCTGGCGTTGCACGGTGACGTCGAGGCCGGCGGTGGGTTCGTCGGCGATGATCACGTCGGGCGAGTGCAGCAGCGCCATGGCGATCAGCACGCGTTGGGCCATGCCCACGCTGAGTTCGTGGGGGTGGGCGTCCTTGCGCCTTTCGGGGTCGGGGATGCCCACCGATTCCAGAGCCTCGATGGCGCGCGCCGTCGCCTCGGGAGCCGTCACCTTCTCGTGGGCCGTGATCGCTCGCCCGAGCTGGTCGCCGATCGTGGCCAGCGGATCCAGCGAGGCGCCGGGGTTGGAGCCGATGATGGCGATCTTCCTGCCCCGCACCCGGCGGAGCGAGCGCTCGTCCAGGGTGAGCAGGTCCTCCCCGTCGAGGAGCACCTCCCCGTCGACGACACGCCCGGGGAAGCGCACCTGGTTCACGAGCGAATGCACCAGCACGGACTTGCCGCAGCCGGTCTCGCCGACGAGGCCCAGCATCTGGCCCTTGTGCAGGTCCAGGGACACGTCGCGCACGGCGGTGACCTCGCCACCGTGGGTGAAGAACGTCGTCGAGACGCCACCGGCCGACAGGACCACGCCGTTGCCGGTGCTCATCGTCGCTCCAGCGGGTTGATGGCCTGGCCCATGACCTCTCCCAGGAAGGCGAAGCCCAGGATCGTCCCGCCGAGCGCCAGACCCGGGAACACCGAGGGCCACCACTCGCCGGTGATGATGTGGCGGCCGCCGGAAGCCACCATCAGGCCCCACTCGGGCGTGGGCGCGGCCACCCCGGCGCCGACGAAGCTGAGTCCGGCCGTCAACAGGATGGCGAACCCCAGCGTCACCGAGGCCTGGACGAACGCCGGCGAGATGACGTTGGGCATCACATTGTGGAAGGCGACCCTGAGGGGTGTTCCGCCGGCGCAACGGGCCGCCTCCACGAACGGCATGCGGCGCAATCCCAGGATCTGGCCCCGGATCAGGCGCGCGAAGATGGGCGCGTTGACGAAGGCGATGGCGATACCCACGTTGAGGGCGCCCGAGCCGGCCGCGGCCACGAGCACCAGGGCCAGCACGAAGACGGGGAACGCCTGGAAGATGTCCAGGATTCGCATGATGATCTCCGACACCGCGCCGCCGAGGCCACGGCGCTCGCCGAAGTAGCCGGCGATCACGCCGAGGATCACGCCGATGGCCATCGAGGCGGCGGTGGCCGCGAAGGCCACCGGAATGTCGGTGCGGGTTGCGGCGATGACCCGCGAGAACACGTCGAGGCCGGTGGCGTCGGTACCGAACCAGTGGGCGCCGCTGGGAGGCTCGAGGATCAAGCCCGGGAAGGTCTTCTCGGGGTCGTAGGGGATGATCCACGGCGCGATGATCGTGATGATCAGCACGGCGCTGACCATCACGAGGCCGAAGATCCCGGCGGGCCGGCTCAAGACGAACCGCAGGTAGTACCGGAACGGGCTCTCGCGCCGGCCCGTCAGGGGCGCGGGACCCAGCGTGGCGTCGATCGGCTCGACCGGGTCCATCAGGTCGCCCTGATCCTGGGGTCCACCACGTAGTGGACGACGTCCACGAGCAGGAAGATGAAGATCGACACGACGGTCGCAACCAGCACGAACCCCTGGATGGCGTTGAAGTCGGAATTGGAGATGGCGAGCACCGCGTACTGGCCCAACCCGCCCCAGGAGAAGATCGTCTCCACCAGCACGGCGCCGCCGATGACGAAGCCGTAGGTGATGCCCGCCAGCGTGATGACCGGCGGCAGCGAGTTCTTGAAGGCGATCCAGAGCTGGGTGCGCTCACCCACGCCGGCGGACTTCACCTGCTGCACAAACTCCGAGTCCAGGTTCTTGGTGACGTTGGCCCTCGTCATCTTGAGGATCGGCGCCCCGTAGACGAACACCAGCGTGATGGGACGATGGCGTCGCGCAGTCGCCCCCAGTCGGCGGCGATGAGGCTGTCGAGTGTGTAGAGGCCCGTTACGTCGTCGGGTGGCCCCAGCATCAAGTCCACCCTGCCGAGTGGCGCCGGCGCCCAGCCCAGCTTGAAGAAGAGCAGGAACAGGAGCAACTGGGCGAGCCAAAAGTCCGGCATGGATCCGGCGAAGAGACCGTAGGTGGACACGCTCCGGTTCACCGACCGGCTGTACCAGCGTTTGGCCACCCGGGCGGTGAAGACCCCCAGCGGCACGAGCAGCACGAGCGCCGCCAGCAGCGAGATCGTGATCAACTCCAAGGTGGCCGGGATGCGGTCGGCCAGGTCGGTCGTGACGGCGTTGCCGGTGACGTTGGATCGACCCAGGTCACCCCGGAAGAGATCCCGGATCCAGATGCCGTACTGCACGGGAACCGGATCGTTCAGGTGCAGCCGCTCCCGGAGCGCCTCGATCTGCTCGGGCCCGGCGGTGGAGCCCAGCTGCGAGACCGCGGGATCGCCCGGGAGTTGGCGGACGAGGGCGAAGATCACCACCGACGCCCCGAAGAGTTGAACGATCGAGAGCGCCAGCCGCTTCGCAATCAGTCGGCCGAGCATCGTGACGACCGTCGCTCAGGCAGAGAGCGATGCGTGTTCGAGTTCTTCCCGTCTCCGGGCGGTGGCGTCGTGGTCGATCTCGAACGTCTCGGGGTTCACGACGACGCCGAAGACCCCCTCGGCGGCCTCCAGCGACACGAAACCGTTGCGCGCATCGTCGCGGACCGTCTCGACGTCGCGCTGATGCGGTGGCCCGAAACCACCGCCGCCGGCGTTGTCGGCTTCGATCACGGTGCCTGCGGGGAACCGGGAGGTGGTGTTCGGGGGGAGGCGCTTCAGGTCCTCGCCGGGCGTCTGGACGCGGTACTGGTTCAGCGAGGACTGCCCGCCGCCGAACAGGCCGAAAGCCGGCGCCCAGTCCTCGCCGTAGGTGGTGACCTCGGTCTCCGGCGCCTCGAGCGTGTAGCGGATGCGGATCCCCAGCCCGCCGCGGTAGGTGCCGGGCCCCGCGGAGTCGCACCAGTATTCGTGGTGGGCGAGCCGCACCGGGTTCTGGATCTCGAACATCTCGTAATCGTTGGCGGCGTAGCCCCCGCCGCAGGCGATGAGACCGATGAAGCTCCAGCCGTCGTTCTCCGAGGTGGCCCCGGCGCCGCCCTTGTTGGCCAGCAGCGGCGGCCCGTAGAAGCGCTCGCCGGTCCGCGGGTCCAGACCCTTGATCATGTGGGACTCGTTGCGGCTCCAGCCGGCGCACACCCGGTCGGGGAGCACCTCCGACAGGGCCAGGAAGATGGAGTCCCCCGCCACGTCGGAGGACGTGAAGTTCCCCTGCACGCACGGCGAGGGGAACGTGCAGTTCAGGAAGCTGCCCTCGGGCACGATCACGTCGATGCAGCGCAGCACGCCGTCGTTGTGCGGCAGGTCGGGATCCACCATCATCAACACGACCGCCACGACCGCCGCGAACGTGGTGCCGTAGGCGCAGTTGTAGTAGTAGGGCGTCTGCGGCGAACTGCCGGCGTAGTCCACGCTGATGTGGCCGCCGTCGACGGTGATCGCCAGCTTGGCGGTCACGTCGATCGACTGGGTTCCGTCGTCGCACCGGTAGACGACCTCGCTGCGGTACGTGCCGTCGGGGATCTGCGCCAGCTCCGAGCGCATGCGTCGCTCGGTGGCGTCGAGCAGGAAGTCGAGATGGTCCTTCAGGGTGCCGACGCCTTGTTCGGTCGCCAGGGCCTCCAGCCGGAGCCCGCCGGTGCGGCACGCCCCGATGGACGCCTGGATGTCGCCCAGCACGAAGTGGGGCAGCCGCGTGTTGGCCGCCAGCAGGTTCCACACGTCGGAGCGGAGGGTGCCGCGGTCGTACAGCCGCAGCGGCGGGATGCGGAAGTTCTCCTGCCAGATGTCGGTGGCCTGGGGGTTGTAGCCGCCCATGACGGCGCTGCCCAGGTCGGCGAGGTGGCCCTTGGCCGCCCCCCAGAAGTGGATCTCCCCGTCGACGAAGACCGGCATGAAGATGCAGGTGTCCGGCGCGTGATTGCCCCCGTAGTAGGGGTCGTTCTGGATGAAGATGTCGCCGGGGCCAATGTCGTCGCCGAAGAACTCGATGAGGTGCTCGAGGGAGTGCACGATGGCGTAGGCCATCTGCGGCAGCCCCTCCTCCTGGCTGAGGATCCTCGCCCGCTCGTCCAGGACGGCCGTGCAGAAATCCTTCACCTGGAACAGGGGCGACCTGGCGGTGCGCTCCAGCACGAGCGACATCTCCTTGGCGATCGCCTCGATCTTCTTGCCGAGGACGACCGCCAGGATCGGGTCGATGTCCTCCCGGGGCGCTGCGGCTACCCCCGCCCGGGTCACTCGGTGAGCCTCATTTCCCAGAATCGCAGACCCTCGTCGGGCGGCCAGAGGATGCCCTCGACGCCGGGACGGTGCGAGACCACGTACTGCGGCAGGGCCAGCACGACCCACGGCGGATCATCGGCCATGATCTGCTGGATCTGCCGGGCGATGTCCAAGCGGGCGGCGTTGTCGGTCTCGAAACGGCCCGCGTCGAACAGGGCGTGCACGTCGGTGTTGCCGTAGTTGCCGTAGTTCAGGAAGCCGAAGAGACCGGCGCCGGAGAAGATCTCCATCCCGTAGAGGATGTCGATGGCGTGGCTCTGCAGGGCCGCTGTCATGATCATCTCGAATTCCCTGCTGTTCGAGATGTCGGCGAAGGTGCCGAACGTGACCTTGTCCAGGTCGATGTTGACGCCGATCTCCTCCCAGGCCGACTTGACCGCCACGGCGACGCGCTCGTGCTCGGGCCGGTGGTCGGCGTAGGTCAGCGTGGCGCTGATCGGGGTCTCCACACCCGACTCGGCGATGAGCTGCCTCGCCTTCTCCAGGTCGGTCTCGTACGGGAAGTACTCGTCGGTGTAGCCGGGGAACATCGGCGGGATGTAGCTGCTGATCGGCGAGGCCCAGCCGTCGAAGATGGCGATGATCTCGTCGTACGGTGCCGCGTACGCCAGCGCCTGGCGGACCAGGGGATTGTCGAACGGCGGCACCGCGTTGTTGGGAATGATCGTGGTGATGTTGTTGCCCTCGAACGCCGAGAGTTCCACGTTGTCGTTGTCGGCGATGCTGGACAGTTCGGTCCCCGACAGGGCGAGCGCCATGTCCACGGCGCCGCTGAGCAGGGCGCTCACCCGGTTCGACGACTCGGGCACGGCCCTGTAGATGATCCGGTCGATGTCGGGCTTGCCGGCCCAGTAATTCGGGTTGGCCCGGAGCACCGTCTGCTGGCCGGCCGTGTTCTCCTCGATGTAGTAGGGCCCGAAGCCGGCGGCGTTGGTGGCCAGCCAGTTCAGTGCCCAGGGGTCGTCGGCCGTGGCGTTGGCCTCCACGATGTCCTTGTTCAGGATCGGGATGAACGACAGCGTGAAGATGGGCTGCACCAGCGGGCTGAAGTCCGCGAGGGTCATCTTGACGGTGTAGTCGTCGACCGCCTCGAACTGGTCCGCCGAGGTGACGTTCATCAGCAGCAGCAGGAACTGGTTCACGGCCTGCACGCCGAACGCCCGGTCGATGCTGTACATGAAGTCCTCGGTGGTGGCCCGGTCGCCGTTGTGGTCGACCAGGTCGTCGCGCATGACGAACGTCCACTCCGTGCCGTTCGCGCTGACCTCGGCGCTGGCGAACTGCCGCGGCAGGAACCGGTTGAAGTCCCGCTCGGTGCCGTCGTCGGCGTACCAGAATTTCGTGTCGTAGATGTTGTCGGTCATCTCCCACGACTGCGGCGTGCCGGCGAAGAACTCGGTGTCCAGCGTCGGGGCGGTGTCCACCGCGGCTACGACCAGCGTCTTCTCCTCGGCGGGTTCGGGCGGCGGAGGCTCCGGTGCTGCCGCTGGCTCTTCCGCTGGGGCCGGCGCGGCTGGTTCGGGAGCGGCCGCGGGCTCGTCGGCCGGGGCCGGCGCGGCTGGTTCGGG
This sequence comes from Acidimicrobiia bacterium, assembly GCA_021296415.1. Lineage (GTDB taxonomy): Bacteria > Actinomycetota > Acidimicrobiia > Acidimicrobiales > CATQHL01 > VXNF01. The sequence goes on from JAGWAL010000022.1 coordinate 23,783, forward strand.
AGCGGCAGGCGCCTCTGGCGCAGGCGCCGGGGCCACGTCCTCCTCGTCGTCACCACCGCACGCGGCGGTGAGCAGAACGAGCACGAGCAACGGCACGAAGAACTTGCGGACTGAGCGTCCCATGCGGATCCTCCCCCTCATGGCCGCGCCAAGTCAGGCGCGTCGATAGGAAACTAGTGGCTCTCGACAATCCGTGCAGCGCTCCGCGGTTAGCCGGAACGTGGCGCCGATCCGTGAGAAGTCTGCGGAGCGATGCTGCGGATCACGTCTCAGTCATTCCGGCGGAGGCCGGAATCCACTGTCCAGCGGATCCGACTGCACCTGCCGACGACTACTCGGTGAAGTCCGAGGGCAGAGCCATCACGGCGCGGCCCGAGCGGAGCGCGTGCACGATGCTGTAGGCCGTCACCTGCGAGGTCTTCGGGTTGTCCGGTGCGGCCCTCCCGGCCATCTCCACGGTGAGGACGCCCAGGCGGCCGGAGGCCTCGATCCTCCCGACGTTGCCGGTGGTGAGGGTGGGATCGGCGACGAGGTCCACCTGGGTGCGCTCGAGCCCCAGGCCGGCCAGCGCGATCGTCACGGCCAGGTTGGCGTTCTTGGGGTAGAGCCGTGCCGCCTCGTGAGCCGGCCCGGAGTGGATCACGGTCGGCTCGGTTAGCGCATCCAGCTGGAAGGCCTGCTCCGCAGGCGTGTCCAACCAGGCGTGCGGAGGCTTCGAGGAGGTGTAACGAACCCAGTTGAGGCCACCCTCCCGCAGGGCCATCAGCCCGTCGAGACCGGCCGTGGCCCCGGCGGGCACCAGAATGCGACGGCCGGCCCGGCGCGCCGCGTCGCACATCCCGTCCAGGAAGCCCTGATCGCCGAACGACCCGGTGGAGATGACCATCAGGTCCGTGCCGCCGGCAAGCACCGCCTCGCCGTGCTCCCGCACCGCCGGCTGGCCCGCGCACTCCGCCACGAGGTCGGGGCCGGTGGCGAGAAGATCCTCGATCGAAGCCACCACCGCCGCGCCCGGCAGGGCCCGACGAGTCGATTCCAGGTACCGGTCACGAACGAGCACCGCCGCTACGTCGACCTCGGAGGCGACGACGTGGCCGATCGCCCCGAAGCCAATGAGTGCGATCCGCCCGCTCACGAGACGATTGAAGCGCACCGAAGCGCATTTCGCCAGTTCGGCGCCGGACACGCGACGGTGTGGTCGGGGAGGCCACCCGGCAAGTTCGAACGGTTCGATACCCGGTTACCAGTCTTGCGTCCACGGCTGAGTAGTCACCTGCTGGGGCCGAGCCCTGACCGTGTCGCCACCTCGCGGCGTGCATTTCATCCAGCCCCAGTCGGCCCCCAAGACGTGGCGGGCCGGTCGTTGGAACTGTGCTCCGGTGGCCGGCCCCTGGCGTGTTGGCGGCGACGGGGTGGTTACAGGTCGAGGCTTAGTGTGGAGCTGCTCTGCCAGCGGTTGACGCTGGCGGTGGGGGGGAAGAAGCGCCGAGTCGGGAGTTCCCGGTCACTCCAGGTGCCGTTGTCGCGTTGCTGCAGGCCGAACTCCACTCCGGCGTCGGGGGACTTGCGGGCGATGATCCGCACCGTGACGTCCCCGTCGAAGGAGTCCGCCGTCTCCGCGGCGCTGAGGGTGATCGCGGAACTCACCAGCCAGCGGCCCACTGACGCGGTGGCGGGGAACAGCCGCGCCCTCGGGAACACGCGCTCACCCCAGGTGTTGTCGTGTTGCAGCTGCTGCAGCCCGAGCTCGATCTTCCCGTTGCCCAACAGGCGGGCGACGATGCGCACCTCCGCTGAGCCGACGATGGCCGCCGTCGGGGGGTCCTCGGTGGAGGTTCCCGAGGAGTCCTCGCTCGGCGGCGGTGGCGGCACCTCGGGCGCAGGCGGCTGCGCCCCCCCGCAATAGATGTCGAACTCGAAGTCGAAGCTCCCGATGGGGTTGGCGCTCGTCCAGGTCAGGGTGCGGGAGCTGGACCCCGCAAGCGCGCAGCCGGCGGGCAGGTCCTCGATCGACACCGTCACCGAGCAGCCACCGATCTCATCGGAGGTCGTGCTGGTGGCGACCGCCGGGTACGAGGCGCCGGCACCGAAGTTGGCGTAGTCCGGCGAGTGCACCGTGAAGCGGCCCTCCAGCAACCTCGCGACCGTCTGGCCACCGGGCAGCGCGTAGATACCCGAACCGCCGGGGCCGATGGCGACGGGCGGCAGCTCAGCAACCCCGGCGCAGGTACTGGAGATCGTGTAGGCAGCGCTGCCCTGGTTGGCCGGATTGTTCACGACGTCCTGAATGATGACGATACGGTTCCAGCCGAGCTGGACGTGCTCGCTCAGATCGAGGTAGATCATGGCATCAGTGTCCCGCTCGGCGGTGCTGAAGTTCAGACCGTCGGTGTCCCGGATGATGAACGGCGGCGGCGCCCCCGTCACCTGAATCGTGAACTCACACCACGCCCCCCGAGCGAGATCACCCAACGCCAACTCCCCCGCCTCGCCGTCGCCGGCGACGAAGAACTCAAACGTCTGATCACAACCCGAGGGGCCAACCCAGCCGGACCTGGGAGCCACCCTCACCCGGAAGTCGGTGATCTCCGCGGCGCGCTCGGCGCGCGCCTCAAGATTCGAGTCGGTCGCAGACGCCGGCAACCCCTCCACCACCCCGTCAGGATCGATCCGAACCGACAGCACGGGCTGCGTCCAACAACGCGGAGTCACACCGCCGAAGTGGTGAGCTGCGATGGTGTTCCAGTCGGCCTGCCAGGCCGATGTGAACGTCTCGGAGAACCTAGCGCCCCCGATGTCCCAACTCACTTCCGCCTCGCACACTTGGCCGGGGGTGTCCACCTGACGTGCCACGGCGGTGATCCGGTAGTTGCAGAGACCGGGGTCGAGCGCTACACCGTTCTCGTCGTCCGGCCCCAACCAAGAAGTCACATATCCTGACACTGCTGAGTTGGGCGGATCGCAGCCACCGAGAGCCAGCACCGAGATCTGGACCTCCCAGTTGCTGTCCGTCTCGGCGCTGACGAGCTTGAGGACCCTGACGGTGCTCTGAGCCCCCGCCGGCGAGACAACGACCACAGCCAGACTCGTCGCCAACAACACAACCACCACCAGCAGCCTCGTCAAGGACCGCAGACGGAACACGGCGCGCCCTCCTCGCCGAACTCCAACAACCCCCACGCCACCAAACGCTGCCAAGGCTCGTTCCTCCGCAGACACCGGAATCGTCCGTGTGCCTACCAATCGTTTGCTTCGGACCAATCGTCTGTCAGATTACATTCTGTGGCATTCCCCTGCAACACTGCCCGCGTTGAAGTCCATTTCCCGTCGGGATCCACCGCGGCGGGGCGCTCTTCCCAGTCGAATGGCCGGTCAGGGCCGCTTACACAGACTTTCTGACAGACCCTCCCTGGGGGAGCGGGGGCGCATCTCCTCGGGGACGATGTCGCCGTCGACGACGATCGGCTCGTCGTCGAGGTAGAGGCTGCAGTTGCGCATGGGGATGTCGAAGTGGCAGGAGGTGTCGTTGCTGCCGCCCAGCTCCTGGTTCGGGCCGGTGGAGAACAGCACGTTGCCGTAGAAGGCGCGCCCCTCCATGCCGACGCTCCGCGGGTCGGTGGCCAGGGCCGACCAGCGGCAACGCTCGTTGAGCCCCCAACCGATGTGGCTGATGCCGTAGGCCTGCTCGTCGTCGAACCCGGCCATGTAGTCGGCCATCAGATCGGCGTCCAGGCCGCCCCTGATGTCGGCGATCCGGCCCGCCTCGATCGTCAGCTCGATCGGACTCTGCACGTAGCGGTTGAACGGGTAGACGATGTCGCCGGGCGCGATCACGACGCGGCCGTCCACCCCGTCGTCGCGGCCGCCGCTGAACAGGAACCCCGACGGCCAGTGGTCCCAGCGGCCCGGCTCGTCGGTGTAGCCGTACTCGGTCATGACCGGGTAGGCGCCCAGTTGGTACGTGACGTCGCTGCCGTGGGCGTTGGTGAAGCGCAGCACCTCGGCGCCGGCATAGACCTCAGCGGCGCACTCCACGCGCTCGCGCAGTTCCGGAGTCGGCAGCAGCCGGCCGAGCACGTCCAGCGACTCGATGCAGAGCAGGATGCGGGTGCCCGACTCCTGGATCTCGTGCTGCTCGGTGGAGAACAGCAGGAAGACCAGGTCCACCATGAGGTCGGCCTGCTTCAGGGCCTCGATGGCCGCCTGGTTGCCGGACAGCGGGTTCACGCCGACGTAGTCCACCCCTCCCGCCTCGCTGTCGGCCGGGAGCCCGACCTCGTAGCTGTGCGCTCCCAGACGCCGCGCCGCCGCCAGGAAGTCGCGGGCGTAGGCCCGCTGCGGCTCCGTCTGGGACAGCACCGCCACCGTCTCGCCCTCGTGTACGCCGCAGAGGCGCAGTTCGGCCTCGAATAGGTCCACTGCAGATGTCATGCCGTTGCCTCCCCCCTGGAGTTCGGGCTGTGGCACCGCCGGCTGCCCCGCGGTTGCCTCGGCCCGCCCTCGATGCTAGACGGCTGGTCATGCCCAACGAACAGCTTGCAGAGATGACCGCCCGCGAACTCCGCGCGGGCTACGAGTCCGGGGCGCTGATACCTGCCGTCGTGGTTGAGACCGTCCTGGAGAGGATTGAGCGGCTCAACGGCGATCTCACGGCTTTCGTGACAGTGACCGGCGACGAGGCGCGGCAATCGGCCGCGGCTGCCGAGCGAATTCTGCGTGGCGATGACCTCGGCGGGGGCGCCGCCGGCGCGCTCTGCGGTGTGCCGGTCTCGATCAAGGACATGGTCGTGACACGGGGTGTGCGTACGACGATTGGTTCGCTGCTGCTGGCGGACTGGGTTCCCGAATTCGACTCGCCCACCTCTGAGCGGCTGCGGGCGGCGGGGGCCCCGCTCCTGGGCAAGACCACCACCTCCGAGTTCGGCTGGAAGGGCGACTCCGGCAACAGGGTCAACGGACCCGCCCGGAATCCATGGCGACTCGACCGGACCGCCGGGGGCTCCAGCGGGGGCGCCGCCGCGGCGGTGGCGGCCGGACTGGGGCCTGTGGCGATCGGAAGCGACGGCGCCGGGTCGGTGCGGATCCCGGCGGCCTTCTGCGGGGTCTTCGGGATCAAGCCGTCCGCCGGCGTCATCCCCGTCTTCCCGATCAGCCCCATCGAGTCACTGTCGCACCTGGGCGTGCTGGCCACCACCGTCGCCGACGCGGCGGACGTGCTGGACGTCGTGGCCGGTCCCGACCCGAGGGACAGGTTCTCGCTTCCCGGCACCGGCACCGGCTACGCCGCCTCGCTCGCCGAGCCGATCGGGGAACTGCGTGTCGCCTGGAGCCCCGACCTGGGGTACGCGGCGGTCGAGCCCGGGGTCCGGCAGTCGACCACCGCCGCGGCTGCGGTCTTCGAGTCGCTCGGCTGCCAGGTCAGCGAGGTCGTGCCCGGCTGGGACGACCCGTACCCGTTCCTGGACGTGATCTGGTCGGCAGCCAACGCCGCTCGCCACATGCACGACTTGGAGCAGGTGCGGGACCTCATCGACCCCGGCCGGCTGGAGATCGTCGAGCGCGGTCTGCGGCTCACGGGACCGGAGGTGGCGGCCGCCAACGCCGCCAAGGCCGGCTTCGCCGAGACGGTCCGGCAGTTCATGGACGGCTACGACCTGCTGCTGACGCCGACGCTCCCCCTGACCGCCTTCGCGGCCGGCGACGATCAGCCCGGCCAGGTGGCAGGGAGGCCCACGGAGTACCTCAGCTGGACCCCGTTCACCTACCCGTTCAACATCACGGGGCTACCGGCGGCGAGCGTGCCGTGCGGGATGTCCGGTGGCCTGCCCGTGGGTTTGCAGATCGTGGGCGGCTGGCGGGCCGACGCCCTGGTCCTGCGCGCCGCGGCGGCGTTCTCCGAGGCCGCGCCGTGGCCGCGCCACGCCACCGGCGAAGGGCTATCGTTCGCCTGAGCGGCCCGCTGACCTGCTGAGTCGTTCGGGCGCTGCGCTGCGCGCTTGGCGTCGCTACCGGAGGGGGGAGCATGCCACTGCAGGACCACATGAAGATCATCTCGATTGACGATCACGTCATCGAGCACCCGCGGGTCTTCCAGGATCGGCTGCCCGCGCACGCCCGCGAGGCCGGCCCCCGCATCATTCAGAAGGAACTCGACACGACCGACCAGTACGGAAACCCGATCACCGGCCAGCAGGAACTCTGGCTCTACGAGGGGCGCGAGTACCCGCAGTTCGCGCTGAACGCGGTCATCGACAAGGATCCGAAGGACTTCGGCCTCGAGCCTTACCGGTTCGACCAGATCCTGCGCGGTTGCTACGACCCCTCCGAGCGCGTCAAGGACATGGACATCGACGGCGTCTGGGCCCAGCTGTGCTTCCCGTCGTTCCCGCGCTTCGGCGGCACGCTGTTCCTCGAGAGCGAGGACTGGGACCTGGCCCTGCTGTGCGTGCAGGCGTACAACGACTTCATCGTCGACGAGTGGGCGGGCACCGAGCCCGAGCGCCTCGTGCCGATGATCATCGTGCCCCTGTGGGATCCCGCCCTGGGGGCCGTCGAGGTGCAGCGCTGCGCGGCCAAGGGAGCCAAGGCCATCACGTTCCCCGAGGCCACCAGTCCGCTGGGTCTCCCCTC
>JAGWAL010000023.1 GCA_021296415.1 Acidimicrobiia bacterium
CGCAGATCTACACGTCGGTGTCCCGCGAGCGGCTGTTCCAGGTGTACGCCGAGGCGCACCCGCGGGCGCGCCTGGGAGAGCCGGCCCCCGCCTGAGTTCGCCCCGGCCGGTCGGGGGCGCGGTGCCGCTTGCTCAGCGGCGGGGGAGGAACCCCATGGCCTCGCGCACGCGTCCCATCGTGGCCGCGGCGATCTCGCCGGCGGTCCCGGCTCCGGTGGCCAGCGCCCGCTGCGTCTCGGCCGGGTCGGCGCGCAACTCGGCGAACCGTTGCCGGATGGGGGCGAGCAGCTCCACCACCGCCTCGGCGCAGTCGTTCTTCAGCGGGCCGTAGCGGTCGTAGACGTCGGCCAGGTCCCGGGGTGTGCTCCCGGTGGCCGCGCCGAGGATCTCCAGCAGGTTCGAGACGCCGGGTTTGGCCTCGCGGTCGAAGCGCACCTCCGAGTGGCTGTCGGTGACGGCCCGGCGGATCTTGCGGCGCACCACATCGGGCTCGTCCAGCAGCCAGATCGTGCCGGGGGCCTCGCCGGCCGACTTGGACATCTTACGGGTCGGCTCCTGCAGGTCCATCACCCTGGCCCCGGCGGGCGGGATGCGATGCTCCGGCACCACGAGCACCTCGCCGTAGCGGGCGTTGAACCGCTGGGTGATGTCCCTGGTCAGCTCGATGTGCTGGCGCTGGTCGTCGCCCACGGGCACCACGTCGGTGTCGTAGAGCACGATGTCGGCGGCCTGCAGCACCGGATACGTGAAGAGCCCCGCGCAGACGAAGTCCATGTCGGCGGACTTGTCCTTGAACTGGTGCATGCGGCGCAGCTCGCCGAAGCCGGCCGTGCATTCCAGCACCCAGGCCAACTGCGTGTGCTCGGGCACGTGGCTCTGCACGAACAGCACGCAGACGTCGGGGTCCAGGCCCGCCGCCATGAGCATCTGCGCCAGGCGCAGCGTTGCCGCCTGCAACTCCCGGGGATCCTGCGGCACGGTCACCGCGTGCAGGTCCACGATGGGGTGGAACGACTCGTGCGTGTGCTGGTCCGCCACCCAGTTCTGCAGTGCCCCCAGCAGGTTGCCGAGATGAACGTCGCCGCTGGGCTGGATGCCCGACAGGATCCGCTGCACGTCCGAAGGCTAACCCCGCCGCCGGGTTCCCCGGCCCGGGGGCACGCGGCCGCCATCGTGGCGCAGGCGCCATGCGGCCGTCATTCCGGCGCAGGCCAGAATCGAAGGGCTCAGGGGTGGCCGGATCCCCGGCCGCACCAGGTCCGACACGTATCATCATGATCATGGGCGTGAAGGTGCGGACGCCGCAGTTCGAGGGTCCGCTGGAACTGTTGATGCACCTCGTCCTGCGTCACGAGATCGACGTCTGTGAGATCTCCCTCGCCGCGATCGTGCGCGACTACCTCGACGAGGTCGCTCGCATGGAGTTCCTGGAGTTGGAGGCCGCCACGGAGTTCCTCCTGGGCGCCGCCACGCTCGTGGACCTGAAGAGTCGCCGGCTGCTGCCCGAGCCGCCCGACGACGCCATCGACGACGAGGCCGACCTCCTGGAAGGACGTGATCGTTTGCTGGCGCGCCTGCTGGCGAGCGAGACGTTCCGGGGGGCAGGTGCAGCGCTGGAGTGCCTGGCCGCCGCGGCCGCCCTGTCGCACCCGCGTACCGTCGGCCCCGAGGAGCGCTACCTGAACCTGCTGCCGGACCTGCTCGAGGGCGTGGAGCCGGCCGACGTGGCGGCCGCCTGCGCCCGGGCGCTGCGGGCGCTCGAGGAGCCCCGGTTGGACCTCTCGCACCTGGAGGCGGACACGCGGCGCGTCGGCGACGTGGTGGCCGATCTGGCGCTCCGGTTGCCGATGCACGGCCGCACGACATTCGGTGAACTGACCAGCTCGCTGCCCGGCAGGCGGGAGGTGGTGCTGCACTTCCTGGCCTTGCTGGAGCTCTTCAAGCAGGACAGGGTGGATCTCTATCAGGCCGGTCCCCTGGGGCGGATCGTCGTGGAGTGGCGCGAGTCGCTCGCCACAACCGTGATGGCGGTCCCCGAGGCCGTCGGCTGATGGACGGCGAGCGCCGCCGGGCGCTCGAGGCCATCCTCATGGTGACGGCCGAGCCGGTGCCCCCACAACTCCTGGCGCAACTGCTGGAGATCTCCACCGCCGACGTGGAGGCCGAGCTGGCCCGGTTGACCGACTCGTGCGCCGGTCGCGGTTTCGTGGTGGAGCGAGTGGCCGGCGGCTACCGATTCGCCAGCCACCCCGACTGCGCCCCGTATGTGGAGCGGTTCGTGCTGGCCCGCGAGCCGGCCCGCCTGACGGCCGCGGCGCTGGAGACGCTGGGGATCATCGCCTACAAGCAGCCTGTGTCACGGGCGCAGATCGCCGTCATCCGCGGCGTGAACGTGGACGGCGTGGTACGCACGCTGCAGCGCCGCGGACTCGTCGACGCCGTCGCCCGCGATCCCGGCCCGGGCAACGCGGTGCTGTTCGGTACCACCCGGCTCTTCCTGGAGCGCCTGGGGCTCGACTCGCTGAGCGAGCTGCCACCGCTGGGCTCCTTCGTTCCCGCCGCCGAGGTGACCGAATCCCTGGAAGCCTCCCTGCGCGACGGCGGGCGAGCGGACCGCGACCCCGCGGCGGACCGAGCGCTGCGGGACGAACCGAGCCCGCCCGAACCGCCCTCGTGACCGGCCCCGGGACACCGGGGAGCGGCGAGCGCCTGCAGAAGGTCCTGGCGGCTGCGGGTGTCGCCAGCCGTCGCCACGTCGAGGAGATGGTGCGGCAGGGCCGCATCCGGGTCAACGGGCGCGCCGCCCGCATCGGTCAGAGGATCGATCCCGAGGTCGATGTCGTGGAAGTGGACGGCGCCGCGATCGGCCTGCGCAGCGATCTGGTCCACTACCTGTTCAACAAGCCTCCCGGTGTCGTGAGCACGGCCTCGGACCCGCAGGGCCGACCGACCGTGCTCGACGGACTGCCCGCCGAGCCGCGCGTCTACCCGGTCGGTCGCCTGGACATGGACAGCGAAGGTCTGCTGCTGCTCACCAACGACGGCGACCTCGCCGGGCGCGTCATGCACCCCTCCAGTGGCTGCGAGAAGGAGTACCTCGTGGCCGTGGACGGCCGGATCGACGCTGCCACGCTCAGCGCCCTGCGCCGGGGCGTGGAACTGTCCGACGGCCCAACCGCCCCGGCACGGGTGTCGAGCCCGCAGAAGGGGATGCTGCGCATCGTTCTGACCGAGGGGCGCAATCGGCAGGTCCGCCGCATGTGCGCCGCCGTAGGCCTCACCGTGACCCGTCTCGTTCGCACGCGCATCGGCCCGCTGCGCGACGTGCGGCTGCGCCCCGGCGAGTGGCGGGAACTCACGCGGGCAGAGCTGCGGTCGCTCGAGACGGCGCTGGCCGGCGGTCGGTCGGTGGACCTCGGGCCGCTGGAGGGCTGAGGCGGGTTCTCGCGTCCGGCTCGCCTCGTCCTCTGGGGTGTGCCGTCATTCCGGCGGAGGCCGGAGTCCAGTCCGACGCAGAAGGCCGGCCCGCCGACCACTGCTTCGGAGTTCTGTAGAATTCACGCCCGTGCCTCGGCTTCTGCGAGCTCTGCGAGGAGCGGTCGTCATCCGGGAGGACACCTCCGAAGAGGTGGCCTCGCAGGTCGAAGCGCTCCTGCGCGAGTCCTTCGCCCGCAACGGCGTGGCCACCGAGGACCTGGTCAGCATTCTCTTCACCGCGACCGACGACATCCACTCGGCGTTCCCGGCGCAGGCGGCGCGCCAGCGACTCGGCCTCGGCGACGTGCCGTTGCTGTGCGCCCGGGAACTCAACATCGAAGGGGCGCTGCCCGGCGTCATCCGCATGCTTGCGCACTTCTACACGGACCGTGCCCGCCATGAGATCGAGCACGTGTACCTGGGTTCGGCGACCGCCCTGCGGCCCGATCTGGACGTCTGAGCGCGCATGGGTTTGGGAGCGCCCGTCGCCGACGCAGGGAGCGTGCAGATCCAGGGGTTGGGGCTCATCGGGGGCTCGATCGGTCTCAGCCTGCGGGCTGCGGGATGGTGGGTGACCGGCTGGGACATCGACGAGTTGCGCGCCCGCCAGGCGCTCCGGCTGGGCGCCGTCAACGAGATCGGCCAGAACCGGCACGCCGACGTGACGTTCGTGGCGACGCCGGCGGCGGCCATCTCGAGGCTGGCGCAGGAGGCCCTGGCCGAAGGGAACGGCGTCGTCAGCGATGTCGGCAGCGTGAAGGGCCCGATCTGCGCCGCCGTGGAGCATCCGCGCTTCGTGGGCGGTCACCCCATGGCCGGCAGCGAGCAGGTGGGGATCGCCGGCGCCCGGGCGGACATGTTCGGCGGGGCCGTGTGGGTCCTCACCCCTGGCGAGACCACGCTCGACGAGACCTACGCGGCGGTGCGGGCCACGGTGGCGGAGATGGGGGCCGAAGCGGTGACGATGCCCCCCGATCTGCACGACACGCTGGTGTCGGTGGTCTCCCACGTTCCGCACCTCACGGCCGCCACGCTGATGCGCCTCGCCGACGAGCGGACCGCCGAGCGGACCGTCCTGCAGCGGCTCGCTGCCGGGGGATTCCGCGACATGACCCGAGTGGCCGCCGGGAGTTCGGACATCTGGCTCGACATCTGCGACGCCAACCGGCTTGCCATCTGCGCCTCACTGGATCGCCTCATCGAGGCACTCGGGGACGTGCGCGAGGTTGTGCGTCGCGGCGACCGGGATGCCCTTCAGCTCCACCTCGAACAGGCCCGCGTCGCCCGGGTGAACCTGCCGTCGGGGATCCCCTCCGACGTCGAGCTCGCCGTCCTGCGGGTGCCCGTGAGGGATCGCCCCGGGGAGGTCGCCCGCATCGCCACGCTGGCCACCGACATCGACGTCAACATCTACGACCTGGAGATCGCCCACTCCACCGAGGGCGACAGAGGCGTGCTCATCATGGTCGTCGCCGCCGAGCTGGCCGAGCGCCTGCGTTCTGCCCTGGCAGCCGACGGGTACCACCCCTCGGTGCGCCACTTGGGCATCTGAGCCGTGTGCGCACTGAGGGTCAGCGGCGGCGGTGACGTTCTCGCCGTCGTGGCCGGGGGTCCGCTGCGGGGCGAGTTGCGAATGCCGGGGGACAAGTCCATCTCGCACCGGGCGCTGATGCTTGCGGCTCTGGCCGACGGCACCTCGCAGATTTCCGGCCTCTCCGACGGCGCCGACGTGGCCGCAACCGTCAGGGCCATCGGCGCGCTCGGTGCGGTCACCGAGTCCGGTGGCGAGGTGGTGCGGGTGCGCGGTGGCGCTCTGCGGGAGCCGGCGGGCCCCATCGACGTGGAAAATTCGGGAACCTCGATCCGCCTGCTGGCTGGCATCGCCGCGGGCTGCCCATTCACGACCGTCCTCGCAGGGGACGCCTCGGTGAACCGCCGCCCGATGGATCGCGTGACCGCACCGCTGCGGCTCATGGGGGCCGAGATCCATGGCGCTGATGGGGGCCGGCACGCACCGCTGCGCATCACCGGCGGTGACCTGCGGGGGATCCGCTGGGAGCCGCCGGTTGCCAGCGCCCAGGTCAAGAGCGCCGTCCTGCTGGCGGGCCTCTTCGCCGACGGCGAGACGGTGGTGAACGAGCCGATCCCCACACGCGCCCACACCGAGGAGATGCTGGCCGCCTTCGGTGCCGACGTGCGGGTGCGCGGGGGCGAGGTGACGGTGCGGGCCTCCCGGCCGGCGCCGTTCGCCTTCGAGGTGCCCGGCGATCCGTCGGCGGCCGCCTTCTGGCTGGTCGGCGCGGCCGTCGTTCCCGGCAGTGAGGTGACCCTGCACGACGTCTACCTCGGCCAGGGTCGGGACGGTTTCGTGAGGGTGCTGCGTCGTATGGGCGCCGAGGTCTCGGCGGCGCCGGCCGGCGACCACCGGGTGCGACTGACCTGCCGGTCGGGTCCGCTGCAGGGAGTCACCGTGGCGGCTCGCGAGGTGCCGGACCTCGTCGACGAGATCCCCATCCTGGCGGTGGCGGCGGCCGTGGCCACTGGACCGAGCCGTTTCGAGGGGGTCGGCGAGTTGCGTCACAAGGAGAGCGACCGGCTGCGCAGCGTGCTGGCGGGTCTCGCCGCGCTCGGCGCCGCCGCCGAGGTGGACGGCGAATCTCTGGTCGTGCACGGCGGGGCGCGGTTGCGCGGCGGATCCATCAACGCCGCCGGCGACCACCGCGTCGCCATGACGTTCTGCATCGGCGGTCTGGCCGCGGCCGACGGCGACGAGACCACCGTGGAGGGTTGGCACTCGGTTGCGACGAGTTATCCCGGCTTCGTCGAGGACCTGGTCGGGTTGCGCGGGGCGTGAGGAGGGCGGTGCGCGTCGCCATCGACGGCCCCGGCGGGGCCGGCAAGACCTCCGTGGCCCGAGCCGTGGCCGGCAACCTGGGGTTGGAGTGCCTCGACACCGGCGCCATGTACCGAGCGGTGGCCGCCGCGGTCCTGCGCCGGGGGCTCGATCCGGCCGACGGCCCGGCCGTCGCGGCGGTGGCGCGGGAGGTGGTCGGCACGATCGAAGTGACTGAGGGGGCGGTGCGCGTCGAGACTCTGGACGTGACCACCGAGATCCGCGGCACGGCCGTCACCGAGACGGTCAGCACCGTCGCCGCCAACCCGGAGGTGCGCGTGGCGATGGTACAGCGCCAGCAGGCATGGGCCGGCGAGCGCCACGGCTGCGTGATGGAGGGGCGTGACATCACCACCGTGGTACTGCCCGACGCCGAGGTGCGCGTCTACCTGCACGCCGCCGCGGCCGTGCGGGCACGCCGGAGGTCGGGGGAGTCCGGCGCCAGCGAGGCGGCCGTGCAGGCCGCTCTGAGCGAGCGGGACCATCGCGACAGCACCCGCGCCCACGCGCCGCTGCGCCTCGCCGAGGGGGTCCGGGAGATCGACACCACGGACCGCTCCGTCGCGGACGTGGTAGGGGAGATCATGCAGATGATCGAGGAGATCTCGAGGAGGGACCTGCTGTGAGGGAGACCTCGGAGAAGCCGTTCGAGCCCGTGCCGTCGGACGATCCGCGCCATGGGGGAGTGGCGTTCGGTCAGGCGCCGCCGCTGTGGGGCAATGCCCTCTACTACCTCTGCAAGTTCGCTCTGATGGTCGTCGGCGGCGTTTACCTGCGGATGCGTCGCCGCAACCTCTGGCGGATGCCCGACGGGCCGGTGATCCTGACACCGGCCGGACACCGGTCGAATCTCGACACGCCCCTGATCGGGGCAGCCTCGCCCCGGCGGCTCAACTACATGGCCAAGAGCTCGCTGTTCAAGAGCCCCTTCTGGACGAGGTTCCTGTCGGCGGTGGGGGGTTTCCCCACCGAACGCGACGGTGTGGACCGCCGGGCACTGCGCTGCGCTCGGGAGGTGCTGCGCCGTGGCGAGCCCCTCGTGGTGTTCCCCGAGGGCGAGCGAAAGGCCGGACCGCGAGTGAAGCCGCTGTTCGACGGTCCGGTGTGGCTGTCGGTCATGACGGGCGCGCCGATCCTGCCGGTGGGCATCGGCGGCTCCGAGCGAGCCATGCCCAAGGGGGTGCTCCTGCCGCGCTTCCACCGGGTGCGCTTCGTGTTCGGCGAACCGATCCCGCCACCGAGCCCGGCAGAGGGCAGGCGCACGGTCACCAGCGCTCAGCGTGCCGTGGCCAGCGCCGAACTGCGGGAGACACTCCAGGACCTCTTCGACGAAGCCCAGGCCTGGGCCCGTTCCCCCAACCCACCTCACCGGGCTGGCGAGGATTGAGCAGTCGCCAACTCGTCTGAGGCGCTGAGGCGGGCGACGCCGTCGGGTTCAGTCCAGGACGGAGCTGGCCTCGACGAGGCGGTCGGCGCCGATGCCGGCGGGTGGGTCGGCTCCCAGGCTGACGGCGGCGAATCCGGTGATGGCGCCCAATAGGTCGCGGAGTTGCCGCGGTGGTGGGAAGTACTCGTCCTCGCTGGTGACGCTGATCTCCTCGGTGCCATCGCGGGGGGCGAGGCACTCGAGTACCTCGATCACCAGTTCCTCCGGAGCCGAGGCGCCGGCGGTCAGTCCCACGGTACCGCTGAGGTCGGGAGGCAGCTCGGAGGCCAGGTTGACACGCAGCACCCGAGGACAGCCCATGTCGTTGGCGAGCCGCTCCAGGGCACGGGTGTTGGAGGAGTTCGCCGAGCCCACGATGACGAAGACGTCACACCGTTCGGCGATGACGGACAATGCGGCCTGGCGGTTCGTGGTGGCGAAGCAGAGGTCGCTGCGCCCCGGTGTCCACATGTCGGGGAAGCGCTCCCGGGCGGCCTCGGCCACCGCGGCCCAGTCCCGGTGGCTGAGCGTGGTCTGCGCCAGCAGGGCGACCGGCTCGTCGAAAGCCGGCAGCGCGGCCACGTCGTCGGTCGATTCCACCCGGTGGATGGCCTCGGGAGCCACGGCCATGGTCCCCACGGCCTCCTCGTGGCCCTCGTGGCCGACGTACACGATGCGGTACCCCTTGCCGGCGCGCACCCTCACCTCGTGGTGCACTTTCGTCACCAGGGGGCAGACCGAGTCCACCACGTAGCCGCCGCGCTCGTACGCGGCGGACCGCACCTCGGGTGCCGAGCCGTGGGCGCTCAGCATCAGCGGGGCGCCGGGAGGTACCTCGTCGATGTCATCCACGAAGACCACGCCGAGTGCCTCGAACTGCTTCACGACCAGCTTGTTGTGCACGATCTCGTGGTAGCAGTAGACGGGGGGGTCGAAGGCGCTGACCATCACGGCGAGTGCCTTGATCGCCATCTCCACGCCGGCGCAGAACCCGCGCGGCGACGCCAGCAGAACCTTCTCCACAGCCATCGGTCCAAGGTTACTCGGCGCCGCCGGCGCGCCGGGCCTCCCGGGGGCGGCGGGGGCGCGGCGGTAGGATTCGTCCGATGGCTCGCCCGCGCGTCGTCGCCGTGACGCCGTCGGGCCCTGCAGCCGTTGCGGGGCTGGAGGTCGGCGACGAATTGGTTTCACTGAACGGCGTCGCGCCGCGCGACGTGCTGGAGTACCGTCGCCTTGTGGATGAACCTCAGGTGGAGCTTGAAGTTGACCGCGGCGGACTGCAATTCAGCATCGAGATCGACAAGGCTGCGGGCGCCCCCTTGGGCCTGGAGGTCCATTCGGCCGTGTTCGACCAGGTCCGGACCTGCGACAACCACTGCGAGTTCTGCTTCATCTACCAGTTGCCGCCGGGGATGCGCGCCAGCCTCTATCTCAAGGACGACGACTACCGGCTGTCGTTCCTCTACGGGAACTTCACGACACTCACCCGGTTCACCGAAGCGGATTTCGAGCGAGTCGTCACAGAAGGTCTCTCGCCGCTGTTCGTCAGCATCCACGCCACCGATCCCGACCTGCGGGCCGAGATGCTGCGCAACCGGCGGGGAGCCACGAGCCTTCGCTGGCTGCGCCTGCTGCTGGCGGCCGGCGTGGCGGTCTACGGTCAAGTCGTCGTCTGCCCGGGCGTCAACGACGGGGCATGGCTGGAGGACACGTTCTGCGGCGTCCTGGAGTCCTACAGCGAGCTGCGCGGCTTGTGCGTGGTGCCCCTCGGTGTCAGCCGCCACGCCGGCTCCGATCGCCTGCGCCCACACAGTGCCGCCGAGGCCGTGGCGGTGCTGGACACCACCGAGGTCTGGCAGGACACGTTCCGATCGGCGCTGGGGCGTCGCATGGTGTTCGCGGCCGACGAGTACTACCTGCTGGCCGGGCGGGCATTGCCGCCGGCGGCCGACTACGAGGGCTTCGAGATGCACGAGGACGGCGTCGGCATCGCCCGCAACTTCGTCGAGGAGTTCATGGGGCGCTGCCGCGAGCCCACAGGGACCCAGGCGGGTTTCTTCTCCTGGGTCGACGGCGCGCCGGCGGCCGGCTACCGGGCACCGCAGGGGCGCTGCACCACCGCCGACACCCCGATCCCCGAGGGCAACGGCTCGAGTGCGGTGGCCGCCGCGCCGGTGACGCTGCGGCGCCGCCGCGCCTCGGCGGTCCTGACCGGCCAGCTGGGGGCGGCCGTGCTGGGCCCGCTGCTTGCAGAGGCCGGCTACGACGACGTGCGCCTGGTCGCCGTGGAGAACCGGTTCTTCGGCGGCAACATCGGCGTGACGGGTTTGATGGTGGGCGCCGACGTGGCACGGGTGCTGGCCACCCAGCCGCCGGACGGCCGCTACCTGCTCCCGGACGTCTGCCTGTCGGGTGGGCGGTTCCTGGACGGTCTCACCACGGCCGAGCTGCCGCGCCCCGTGGAGGTGGTGAAGACCGACGGCATCGCTCTGCGGCAGGCGCTGGACGCCCGCTGATCTCATGAGCGCACCCGCCGCAGGGCCCGGTACCGAACCGGCCGAGGGTCTGGCCCTGCCGACGGTGGCCGTCGTCGGCCGTCCCAACGTCGGCAAGTCCACCCTCGTCAACCGCATCATCGGGAGCCGGGAGGCCATCACCGAGGAGCGGCCCGGCGTGACCCGCGATCGGAAGGAATGGACCACCTCGTGGCTGGGACAGCCCTTCGTGGTGGTCGACACCGGGGGCTGGCAGCCTGACGGCTCCGGCGGCGAACTCGCCGCACTGGAGCGCAAGATCTCGGCCCAGAGCCGCAAAGCCGCCCTGGACGCCGACTTGGCCGTGCTGGTGACCGACGTGACCACCGGTGTCACCGACCCCGACCTCGCCACGGCGGAACTGCTCTGGCGGCGCAGCGGTCCCGTCCTGCTGGCGGTCAACAAGGTTGACGATGAGGGCCGGGAACCGCTCATCTGGGAGTTCCTCACGCTGGGCTTGGGCGATCCCTACCCGGTCAGCGCCCTGCACGGCCGCGGCTGTGCCGATCTGCTGGATGCCGTCGTGGGGAGTCTCCCCGAAGCCGGCGAGCCCGCCGCCGAGGAGGCCGCGGCGGCGCAGGCCGACGACCTCAGCACGCTCTCGGTTGCCATCGTGGGGCGGCCCAACGTCGGCAAGTCGACGCTGTTCAACCGTCTCGTCGGCGAGGAGCGGTCGGTGGTGCACGACCTGCCGGGCACGACCCGCGACTCGGTGGACACCCTCGTCGAGACCCCGGCCGGGCGGCTCCGGCTCGTCGATACGGCCGGGCTGCGCCGCCGGAGCCGGGTCGACGAGGGAACCGAGTACTACGCCACGGTGCGCGCCCTGCGTTCGGTCGACCGCGCCGACGTCGTACTGCTCATGGTCGACGCCACCCAGGGCATCACCCACCAGGATCAGCGCCTCGCCGAGCGGATCGACGGCGCCGGCTGCCCGATCCTGCTGCTGCTGAACAAGTGGGACCTGCTCGACACCGAGCAGCGGATCACCATCCGCACCGACGTGGGCGACCGGCTGGGGTTCCTCAGCAGCGCGCCGGCGCTGGGCATCTCGGCACTCACCGGACGCGGCGTGGCTCGCATCATGACCTCACTCGAGGAGACCATCGAGCAGTACCGCCGGCGCATTCCCACTCGTGCGGTCAACCGGGCGATCCGCGAGGCTCAGGCCGCTCACCCAGCTCCAGGCGGGGCGCGGGTGCTCTACGCCACGCAGGGCGCGACCGATCCCCCCACGTTCACCCTGTTCGTCAACAGGCGACTCCCGCCGACCTACCTGCGCTACCTGCAACGCCGGCTCGCGGAGATCTTCGACCTGGGGGCGACTCCCCTCAAGTTCCACGTGCGCTTCCGCTGAGTGGGTCGCGGGCCGCCCGGTGGGTTGTGGATTCCGGCATTCGCCGGGATGACGGGTGCGGGCCGCCGGCTGAACAGCGGATTCCGCGCTCGGCCGGAATGATGACCAAGCAGATCCGCCGCGCTGGTCAGCACGGTCCGAACGATCGCGACAGACCGTCGGGAGAGGGCCCGCGGGCGACCGGCGAGTAGATTCGGGTGCCGTGCAGGAGATCATCCTCGGCCTCACCGCCGGTCTCTGCTTCGTGGCCGGCCTCAGCTGGGGACGCATCGCCCGCTACCGCTGGCGCTTCTACCAGCAGGTCCGCGAGGTCATGGAGACCCACACGGCCACCGACGGCAGCAGCGGCGACGAGGACGGCGAGGGGGCCGAGACCGATTCCCGCCAGGAGGAGGTCCACGCCGCGGTCATGCTGGCGCGGTCCAGCTTCCTGCGCGACCTCCACGCCGCCGGGCTGTACGTGCTCGTGGCGATCATCGCCCTGTTCCTGGTCACGACCGACACCGAGTTCTGGACCGTCGTCATGCTGGTGGTGGGAGTGCCGGCCACGCTGTCGCTGATGTGGGGGCGGAAGTCGGGCAGCGAGTTCCGCATGGCCCAGGAGCGCTTCGAGATCGAACGCCGGGCTCAGGAGGCGCTGGCGCAGGAGGAGTTGGCGCCGCGGGCCTGGGCGGGCCGCCTCGCTCCCGAGGACCTGGCGAGCTTCGAGGGGTTCGCCGTCGGTCAGGTGTACCTGGCGGGATCGGGACTCATGGCCGGGGACTTCTTCGACGTCTTCGAGGTGTCCCCGGGCCGCCTGGCGGCGCTGATCGGCGACGTCGCCGGCAAGGGCATCGAGTCCTCCATCACGGCCTTCCAGGCCAAGTACCTCATGCGCGTGTTCCTGCGCCAGTTCCGCGACCCCGCCCAAGCCGTCGAGGAACTCAACCTGCAGATGTTCAACGCCGAGCGCACCGAGGAGTTCATCTCGCTGGTGGTGCTGGTGTTCGACACCGCCGCGGGGACTCTGCGCTACGCCTCCGCGGGGCATCCCACGGCGTGGCTGTGGCACCAGCGGGAGGTGCTGCCGCTCAGCGCCACCGGCCCGTTGCTGATGCTGGAGCAACGCAGCGGCTACTTCAGCCGGGAGATCCCGCTGATGCGGGGCGACCTGGCGGTCCTCTACACGGACGGGCTCATCGAGGCCCGGCGCGGCGGCGACCAGTTCGGCGAGGAGGGTGTGGCGATGTTGTTGCGCCGGGAACCGCTGCTGGACCCCGGCGAGCTGTGCACGCACCTTCTGGACGCCGCCCGGGACTTCAGCGACACGCCGCTCAGCGACGACGTGGCCATCCTGGCCGTCCGCCGCAAGTAGAACCCTCCGAGCGTCGGCCGTGCCTTGGTGCGGACCCTGCCAACGGTACTTCGCCCCACCGGCCCTGAATGCCGACGGCACCTGCCCGGCCTGCGGTGAGCCCGTCGAGACGGGCGACGTGGCCGAGCAGGCCGGCGAGACACCCGAGGAGGACGTGCGAGCCCCGTGGCACTTCTGGGCGGTGGTCGTGGCCACGGTCGTCTACGTGGCCTGGCGGATCGTGCAACTCGTGGCCGGGGGCATCGGCTGAGCAGGGGCGCGCACGGGGCGGGCGCCCCCAGCGCCGTCGTCCCGACCGCACCGACCGCGGCGGCATCGAGAGGACCGGGCGCACCGGTAGCCTCACTTCTGCATGCTCGTTCTGGATTCGCCGCCGACCGACTCGCCGCCATCGGTGGTGGCCGTGGGTGTGTTCGACGGAGTCCACGTCGGCCATCAGCAGATCCTCCGCAGGGTCGTCGAACGGGCGGGTGCCGAGGGCCTGTGTGCCACCGTGGTCACGTTCGACTCCCATCCGGCGTTCACGTTGCGGCCAGAGAACGCCCCCCTCCTGCTCACAGACCTGCGCCAGAAACTCGACCTGTTCGCGTCCATCGGCCTGGAGCGGGCCGTGGTGCTCACCTTCGGGGACAGGTTGGCGGCCACCTCGGCGGGCGACTTCATCCGCGAGGTGCTGGTCGACGGGCTGAACGTCAAGGCGGTCGTCGCCGGCGTGGATTTCCACTTCGGGAGCAATCGGGAGGGCTCCACCGGCACGCTGCGCGTGGCCGCGGCACGCAGCGGCTTCGACGTGGAGACGGTGGACCTGCACCACTTCCCGAACGCCCCCGAGCCGGTGTCCTCGACGGCGATCCGCCGGGCGCTCGCCGGCAGCCGGGTGGCCGACGTGGCGAAGATGCTGGGGCGCCCCTACGCCATCGGTGGTGCGGTGATCGAGGGTGACCGCCGCGGCGTGACCGTCGGGTTCCCGACGGCGAACATCCCCGTGGCCACTGACCGGGCGTGGCCAGCCGACGGCGTGTACGCCGGTTGGTTCACCGACAGCGACGGCGCGCGCTACGGCTGTGCCATCAACATCGGCCGCCGTCCCACCTTCTTCGAGCACGCCGAACACTCGATCCTGGAGGCGCACCTCCTGGACTTCGACGGCGACCTCTACGGCCACGAGGTACAGGTGGAGTTCCTGAAGTTCCTGCGCAGCGAGCGTCGCTTCAGCGGCATCGACGCCTTGGCGGCGCAGCTGAAGAAGGACGTCGAGAATGCCCGGCGCATCGTCGCCGAGAACACCTGAGCCGGCCGCCGTCGAGGGGCTTCCCAGCGCCCCGGGAGGGGAGCCGGGGACCTACCTGGTGCTCCTGCGCCACGGGCGCACCGAGCTGAACCGGCAGCGCCTGCTGCAGGGAGCGAGCGACCTGCCGCTCGACGACGTGGGCCGGCGACAGGCGACCGAGGCCGGCGCCTACCTGCGCCACCACTGGAAGATCGACAAGGTGGTGTGCAGCCCGCGCCGGCGTGCCCGGGAGACGCTGACGCTGGCGGGGTTCGACGAGGACGTGATCACCGACGACCGCCTCGCCGAGATGGACTACGGCGTCCTGGAGGGCACGCCGGTACCGCTGGCGGCGGGCGAGTTGATCGACGCCTGGACGGCCGACCCCGGCTACGCCCCGGAGGGGGGTGAGTCGCTGACCGCGGTGTACGACCGCTCCGTGCGTGCCGCCGCGGAACTCATGGCCGCCCCGGCGAAGCAGACGGTGCTGGTCTGCTCGCACGCCAACCCCATCAAGGCGATCGTCTCGTGGGCCCTGGGCGGGCCGGCCTCGACGGTCCTGCGCATGTACCTGCGGCAGGCATCGGTCTCGGTGGTGGCGTCGATCCCGCCGGCCGTCGTGCTCCTGGGATTCAACGAGCGCACCGAGCCCGTCTAGCCGGCCGCGTGCGCCGGCAGAGCGCGCCGGCGCTCGCGTTATCCTGAGCCGTTGCGCGGAGCGGACCAACGGGAGGCACCATGCGCATCACAGGCATGAATCACGCCGTGCTCTACGTGCGTGACGCTCGGCGCCACGCCGAGTTCTACGCCGACGTCCTGGGGTTCGAGCAGGTCATCGACGGCCCCGGCGGCGCCTTCGCCTTCATGCGGGCGCCCGAGTCGGAGAACCACCACGACATCGCCTTCTTCAGCGTCGGCCAGCAGGCGGGCTCGTCCGAGGCCGGCCGGCGCACCGTGGGGCTGTACCACATCGCCTGGGAGGTGCCGACGCTGGCCGCCCTCGAGGAGGCGCAGCGTCGCCTGCAGGCAGAGGGCGCCCTGGTGGGCGCCAGCGACCATGGCTGCAACAAGAGCCTCTACGCCCGCGACCCCGACGGTCTGGAGTTCGAGGTGATGTGGCTGGTGCCGCCGGAGCACTGCATCAGGCCATCGTCGAGCCGCTGAACCTGCCCGCTGAGCGCAAACGCTTCGCCGCCGTCGGCCTCGGCTGAGCCCGTCGCCGCCACAGGGGAAAGGCAAACCGCATGGATCTGAGCCGCCAGACGGTCTTCTTTCTCGACGAGGATGCGTTCGTCGAGACCGCCCGGCCGGGTTTCCGGCGCCGGGTGGTGACCGGCGACGACCTCCAGCTGTGCTTCTGGCGGATCGCCGGGGGCACGCCCGGGTCGTACCTGCACCACCACCCCGACCACGAGCAACTCGGCATCATCGTGCGCGGCGCCCTCGACTTCCGCATCGGCGACGAGTCCGGACCCCCGGGGGAGGAGGAGCGCACCGTGCTGGGCCCGGGCGACTCCTACCTGGCCTACAAGGGCGTGTGGCACGGCGACAGCGTCTTCGTGGGTGACGACGAGTACAACGAGTGCTGGATCCTCGACGTGTTCGCGCCGCCGCGTGAAGATCTCGCCGACGGCGGCGCCGCCGCCACGCAGGCCGTGCGCGAGCCTGCCGGGACCGATGGCTGACTGGCGCCTCGCCGTCGACATCGGCGGCACCTTCACCGACACCGTCCTGCTCGACGCCGAGAGCGGCCGCGTCGTTGTCGGGAAGGAACTGACGACGCCGACCAACCCGCTGGAGGCCGTGCAGACTGCGATCGCCAGCGTGCTGGACCGTGCCGGCGTGGCGGCCACCGACGTGACCGCGCCGATCGTGCATGCCACCACGCTGGTCACCAACGCCCTCGTGCAGCGCCGCGCCGGGCGTGCGGCCCTCGTCGTCACCGGTGGCTTCGCCGCGAGCATCGCTACGACATGTACGACCTGCAGATCGAGTTCCCCGACCCGCCGATCCCGCGGGAGAGGATCCTCGAGCTGGACGAGCGGGTGAACGCCAGGGGAGAGGTGCTGGCGGTTCCCGCCGCCGCCGACCTGGAGCGCCTCGCCGCCGAGCTGGCGGCCGCCGAGGTGGAGGCCGTCGGCGTGTGCTTCGTGAACTCGTACATGAACGACGCCAACGAGCGGGCGACCGGCGACTACCTGGCTGAGGTGCTGGGTGTCCCCGTGTGCCTGTCGGCCACCGTCGCCCCGCAGATCCGGGAATACCCCCGCATGATGACCACGGCCTGCAACGCCGCCGCCATGCCCGTGCTCGGCACCTACCTCGATGACCTGGAGCGGTGGCTCGCCGCCGAGGGTTTCGGGGGGGCGGTGCTGATGATGCTGTCCAACGGCGGCGTGGTCGCCGCCACCGAGGCTGCCCGCGTGCCGATACGGCTCGTGGAGTCGGGTCCCGCGGCGGGGGCGCTGGCCGGCACGTGGTACTCGGGGCGCCTCGGCGAGGATCGCCTGCTGTGCTTCGACATGGGCGGCACCACCGCCAAGGCCTGCCTCATCGAGGACTTCGAACCCGCGCTCACGTCCTCCTTCGAGATCGCCCGGGTCTATCGCTTCAAGAAGGGGTCGGGCTATCCGGTGCTGGTGCCGT
>JAGWAL010000024.1:0-327 GCA_021296415.1 Acidimicrobiia bacterium
GTTGCTGCCCCAGCAGGTGATGGTCCCGTCGGTGCCGATGGCGCAGCTGTGATGCCAGCCGCCCGCAATGGCGGTATAGGTGCCGGGAGGTGCGTCGATCTGACCCCACGCCTCCCAACCCCAGCAGCTGATGGTTTGGTCGACGACGATGGCGCACGTGTGCGCGTAACCGGCGGCGATAGCTAGGTAAGTTCCTTCTGGAGCGTCGGTTAGGCCACCGGAGCCATCCCCCCAACACGTGATCGTTTGGTCGGTGCCGATGGCGCAGGTGTGGTAACCGCCAGCTGTGACAGCCGTGTAGGTGCCATCCGGTGGGCTGGCTTGACC
>JAGWAL010000024.1:579-904 GCA_021296415.1 Acidimicrobiia bacterium
TGTATGTGCCGTGGGGCGGGCCGGGCGCGGGGCCCCAGCAGGTGAGGGTCTGGTCGGTGCCGAGGGCGCAGGTGTGGTAACCGCCAGCGGTGACAGCGGTGTAGATGCCGATAGGGGCCTCGAGCAGGTCTGCCCGGTTATCACCCCAGCAGGTGATGGTCTGGTCGGTGCCGAGGGCACACGTGTGGAGTTCGCCGGCAGAGATGGCGGTGTAGGTGCCGGACGGTGGGCTGGATTGGCCGTACGCGTTGCTGCCCCAGCAGGTGATGGTCCCGTCGGTGCCGATGGCGCAGCTGTGATGCCAGCCGCCCGCAATGGCGGTATA
>JAGWAL010000024.1:1070-19211 GCA_021296415.1 Acidimicrobiia bacterium
GGTCGGTGCCGATGGCGCAGGTGTGGTAACCGCCAGCTGTGACAGCCGTGTAGGTGCCATCCGGTGGGCTGGCTTGACCGGACCCATTGGCGCCCCAGCAGGTGAGGGTCTGGTCGGCGCCGAGGGCACAGGTGTGCTCATAGCGAGCGGTGATGGCGGTATAGCCCTCGGTCACTTGAGAGCCGGCACCAGTTGGGGATTCCGGCTGTGTGCCAGGGGCCTCGGTGCTGACGACGACGGAATCTCGTTGAGGTGGAGGGGTTGCGGTCTCTGGTTCGGTGCTGCCGTCGCTGGCTGACTGCTTGACAGAATCGGTAGGGCTGAGATCACGGGAAACAGCACTGCTTTCGGAAACAGGAGGCTCGCTGGCGCAAGCCACTAGCAGCACGAGCAGCGCCACGATGGCCATCCCCAGCCTGTTGGTCGGTGAACGGAATCTGGCGCACATCAGTCAGACGATAGTCTGACACGGTGGGGCCGGACGCGACGGTTCACGCAGTCTGCTGAGCATGCAGCATCGGAGACTCAGATAGTCTACGTGAATCACCCCCCCCGTTGGAGAGGGGTCGAGAGGGGACGACGACGGGAATCGGTTCGCGCACGTCTCGGTCTCCCAGCGCAGAACTTGCGCCGTGCGGTTGAGCGGCGAGATGTCGTGCTGGGGCCGGTTCCACCTGCAGGAATGGCTCAGCACGTAGGGTCTGAGCGACGTTGAATTGATCGATATTCCCGGCAATCACCTTGGCCAGTTCCATTACTGCGTGCTCCACGGCAATGGCACTGTCTCGTGCTGGGGTGTCAACTACGGCGGGCGGCTCGATCTGGGGACGAGGATGCGGCTCAGTACCTCCCGAGGAAGGTTCCGGGGGTCTCCGGCGCCATCGCGCTCGCCGTCGGGGAGTGCCACACCTGTGTCGTGCACCGGAGCGGTGACGTTTCGTGCTGGGGAGGGCGACCCTACGGCCAGATCGGCGACGGGCAAGGCAAGGAAGTCCCCAGCCCCAAGCGCATCCCCGGACTGCAGGCCGTGTGCATCACCCCGGGTCTGCTGGAGGCGGTGGGAGCCCCTGAGTTCGGTGGAGGTTTGGGAGGACGTTCCTATTGCTTGTCAAGTCCTGATTCGAGGACGCGGTAGAGATCTCGTGCGATGTAGCGTTTGAGGCATCGGCGGATTTCACGGTCGGTCTTGCCGTCGGATCCGCGGCGCTCGAAGTAGGCCGTCGTGAGGGTGTCGCGTCGTTGGCGTTGGAGCACGCCTGTCGCGTGTGGTCGTTTCTTGCTCAGTCGAGCAACCTCTCGGCGACGCGGAATGCGAGATCGACCGACTGCCGTCCGTTGAGGCGGGGGTCGCACATCGTCTCGTAGCGCATGGGCAGTTCGTCGGGGCTGAGATCCTCCGAGCCGCCGAGGCATTCCGTGACGTCGTCGCCGGTGAGTTCCACGTGGATTCCCCCCGGCCAGGTGCCTTCGGAGCGGTGCACGGCGAAGAAGCCGTCGATCTCCGCACAGATGTCCTCGAAGTGCCGCGTCTTGTGCCCCGTGTTGGATGAGCTGAAGGTGTTCCCGTGCATCGGGTCGCACACCCAGACGACCGGGTGACCCTCGTCGCGCACCGCCCGCACGAGCGGCGGCAGTACGTCACCGATCCGGCCGGCACCCATGCGGGAGATCAGCGTGAGGCGGCCGGGGACGCGCCGGGGGTTGAGTGTCTCGCACATGGCCAGCACGTCGGGAATCTCGCTGGTCGGTCCCAACTTGCACCCCAAGGGGTTGTGCACGCCGCGCAGGAACTCCATGTGCGCGCCGTCGATCTGCCTGGTGCGCTCGCCGATCCAGAGCATGTGTGCCGAGCAGTCGTAGGGCTCGCCGGTGAGCGAGTCGGTACGGGTGAGGGCCTCCTCGTAGGGGAGGATCAACGCCTCGTGGCTGGTGAAGAAGTCCACTGTGTACAACCGCACGTCGTCGCCGCTGCCGATCCCGCAGGCCGCCATGAAGCGGAGGGCCGCGTCGATCCCGTTGGCGACCTCCTCGTAGCGTTGACCGGCAGGGGAGGAGGCCACGAACTCCTGGTTCCAGGCGTGCACTCGCCCGAGATCGGCGAAGCCCCCCTTCGTGAACGAGCGCAGCAGGTTGAGCGTGGCGGCGGGTTGGCGTCGGCCACGCGGGCCGACGCCGAGAAACCGATGTCGTTCACCATGTGCCCGCGGAACGAGGGCAGCGTCTCGTCGCGGACCATCTCCGTGGGGCTCGACCGCGGCTTGGCGAACTGCCCGGCGATGCGCCCCACCTTCACCACGGGGACCCCTGCGGAGTAGGTGAGGACCACCGCCATCTGCAGGATGACCCGCAACTTGTCGCGGATGCTGTCCGCCGACACGGCGTCGAAGGACTCCGCGCAGTCGCCGGCCTGCAGGAGGAAGGCGTTGCCCGCGGCCACCTCGCTCAACTTGGCCGTGAGGTCGCGCGCCTCGCCGGCGAAGACCAGCGGCGGGAACCCCGCCAGGATCTTGAGGACCCTGTCGAGGTCCGCGGGATCCGGCCAGGTGGGCTGCTGGAGAGCCGGGAAGCGCCGCCAACTCTCCGTCGACCAGGCTGTCGCGGCCATGGCGGGGACTCGATTCAGGCGGCGTCGGTGCGTTCGACGGCCCGCTCGCGCACGACGTTGACCGCTCGCTTGACGAGCCGGCGCGCGGCTTCGGCGGTGACGCCGAGCTCTTCACCCACCTCGCGGTAGCTGCGCTTGCGGCCGTCCTGCAATCCGAAGCGTTGCTCCACGGCGTAGCGGGCGCGCTCGTCGAGCACGGAGAGCAGGTCGGTCACCATCTCGCTGTCCGCGAAGGCCATGACCATCTGCTCGGGTCCGGGGTTCCCGTCGGCGATCAGGTCGATCAACTCGTTGCTGTCGTCGTCGCCGATCGTGCGGTCGAGCGAGGTCGGGGTGGTCAGGCGGTGCAGGCGCGCGTGCTCCTCGTCCAACTCGTCGCCGTTGCCGGAGACCTGGCGCAGGGCGGCGCGCAGGCTCGCCGAGCGGTCGCCGGGAAGGCGCACGAGGCTGGCCTTCTGATCGAGGGCCCGGCCAATGGCCTGCCGGATCCAGAAGGTTGCGTACGTGGAGAACTTGAATCCCTTGCGCCAGTCGAACTTGTCCACGGCGTGCTCGAGGCCGAGGTTGCCCTCTTGGATGAGGTCGAGCAACTCCATGCCCGGCGGCAGGGGATAGCGCCGTGCCACGCTCACGACCAAGCGGAGGTTGGAGCGGATGAAACGGTCCTTGGCGACCGCCGCAGCCTTGATCTCGCGGTCGAGCTGCCGCGTGCGCTCGCCCGCGGCCTTGCGCTCGGCGGCGGCACGGCCGCGTTCGATTATCTGTGACAGTTCCCGCTCGTCGGCGGCGGTGAGCAGGGGAACGAGACCGATCTCGTTCAGGTACTGGCCGACTGAATCACTCATGGCTTCTTCTTCGTCTCTGCTTCGGTTGGATGCTTCTGCCGCTGCGGGGCCGCTGGCGGCCACCGGTGCGGTGCCCCTGGACTCGGTCCGATGCATTTGATTGCAACACCACGTCCTGGTGGTTTGTTCCCGTCGTGTGCGCCCTCGCGATCCGAGCTTGTGACATGTTTCACAGCTTCGGGACCGCCCTGCGTGCGTCCGTTGGCGTTGGCCGCTGAGAGAGGTGCTCAACCTGGTCCGTCGAAATCCGGTCGAGACCAAACAAGGGGCTATTTGCTCACGCGCTTCCTTGCATTTCCTGCACCATGGCACCAACACGGACACCCGGTAACAAGCACGAGGCGCTCGTGAGCTATCCTGATCGTACTCCACCGGGGGTACCGTGTCCAGACACCCGGGCGGTAGGTTCGCACCATGGAGGGCACGGCGGGTTGCGAGCCGCCCACGACGGAGCGCCTCGGGACGGAGCGCCTCGGCGTGTTCGGGGGAACCTTCGATCCACCCCACATCGGCCATCTGGCCGCAGCCGAGGTTGCCCGTTACGCCCTGAATTTGGACAGGGTGCTGTTCGTGGTGGCCAACGTCCCCTGGCAGAAGGCCCCCGAGCAGCCGGTGAGCGCCGCGTCCGATCGCCTCGCCCTGGTGCGCGCCGCGGTGCGCCATCTCGAGGACTGCGAGGCCTCCACGCTGGAGATCGACCGGGGCGGCGACTCCTCCACCGCGGAGACGCTGACCGCACTGGCGGCCGAAGGGCGGGAGCTGTTCCTGATCATCGGCAGCGACCTGGCCGGCTCGCTGGACACGTGGCGCCATCCCGACGTGATCCGGTCGCTGGCGACCGTGGCGGTCGTGGCACGGCTGGGGAGCACGGGTCCGGGCGTCGCACCGCCCGGATGGCGCTGGGTCGCCGTGGAGGGTCCGGGCATCGAGGTCTCCAGCACGCACATCCGGCGCTGGCTGGCCGAAGGACGCGCGCTCGGCAGCGTGCTCTCCCGGCCGGTTGCCACCGAGATCGAACGCCGCGGCCTGTACCGCTAGAAACGGGCGGAGCCGTGGTGACGCCCCGGATCACTCGGGCGATCTACACTGGCCGCAGTGCAGCACGGCAGGGACCGA
This sequence comes from Acidimicrobiia bacterium, assembly GCA_021296415.1. Classification (GTDB taxonomy): domain Bacteria; phylum Actinomycetota; class Acidimicrobiia; order Acidimicrobiales; family CATQHL01; genus VXNF01. The sequence continues at coordinate 5,637 of JAGWAL010000024.1, forward strand.
AGCGACCTCATCTCCTGGGCGAGCGCCGGAGCCAGGGCTGCACAGGACCACTTCGGACGCGACACGCTCCTGATCGACGTGGCCGAACTGCTGGCCGTCTGTGATTTCTTCGTCATAACGAGCGGAGCCAACCAGCGGCAGGTAAAGGCCATCTGCGAGGCGGTCATCGAAGGCGTGAGCGCCGCGGGGGGGCCGAAGCCGCTCTCCGTGGAGGGGCTGACGGCGCGGTCGTGGGTTTTGGTGGACTACGGGGACTTCGTCGTGCACGTCTTCTCCGAGCAGGGTCGGGACTACTACCAGCTCGAGAGGCTCTGGGGGGACTGCCCCCGCCTCTCCTGGGATCTCGAGCCGGTGGCCGAGGCGGGCTGAGAGCCCCCTCCGACCGGTGCCGGCGGGTCCCGTCCGGCGCTGCTACACCCCGTCCTCGAGTACCGCGACGGTGTGCTGGCGCAACCAGTGGTCCGCCAGCACCAGGCACACCATCGCCTCCACCATCGGCACGGCGCGCGGGAGCACGCAGGGGTCGTGCCGCCCCCGGGCGGCGAGGGCGACCTCCTGACCGGAGCGATCTACCGTGCGCTGCTCGGAGGCGATCGTGGCGGTCGGCTTGAAGGCGACCCGCACGACGATGTCCTCCCCGTTGGAGATCCCTCCCTGCACCCCGCCGGAGTGGTTCGAAAGAGTGCGCGGCCTGCCGTCGGGCCCCGCCACGAACGGGTCATTGTGCTCGATCCCCGTCATCGAGGCGGCGGCAAAACCACTCCCGATCTCGAACCCGCGGGCGGCCGGGAGCGACAGGAGGGCCTTGGCCAGGTCGGCCTCGAGCTTGTCGAACACGGGATCACCCAGGCCGACCGGCACGCCGCGAGCCACGCAGGACACCACCCCGCCGAGGGAGTCGCCGCGGCGGCGCGCCTCTTCGATCGCCGCGACCATGAGGTCCGCCGCCTCGGGGTCGCCGCAGCGCGTCGGCGACGCCTCGACCGACTCCGGGGTGACGGTCCACGGCTCGGCCCCCGAGCGGATCTCGTGCACCTGTGCCACCCAGGCCACCACCTGCACGTCGCAGGCAACCGCCAGAAGCCGGCGCGCCACGGCCCCTGCGGCCACGCGTGCCGCGGTCTCCCGGGCGCTGGCGCGGCCGCCTCCCTGCCAGTTCCGGATGCCGTACTTGGCCTCGGTCACGTAGTCGGCATGGGAGGGCCGGTAGACCTCGCGCAGGTGCTCGTAGGCCTCGGGCCGGGCATCGGTATTGGGGATCAGCATCCCGATGGGCGTTCCGAGCGTCCGCCCCTCGAACGTGCCCGACAGGATCCGGACACGGTCTGCCTCGTCGCGCTGGGTGGTCAGGCGACTCTGGCCCGGGCGACGGCGGTCCAGATCGACCTGCACGTGCTGAGGTTCCAGGGTCAGGCGCGGCGGGCAACCCTCCACGGTGACACCGATCGCCCCGCCGTGGGACTCACCGAACGTGCTGATCCGGAACGTGTGTCCCCAGGTGCTGCCCATCGGCTCTACGTTACGTCGCCGGCGGCGGCTCCCCGGCCACCTTGCCGAGCAGGTGGCGCTGCACCTTGCCGAGGGCATTGCGCGGGATGGCCTCCACAGCCACCACGGCTCGCGGTTGCTTGTAGCGCGCAAGGCGCTCGTCGAGGTGGGCGCGCAGGTCGGCCACCGAGGGGGCCTTCCTGCCGGCGGCCGGTACGACGAACGCCGTGACGATCTCGCCCCGCTCCTCATCGGCCCGGCCCGCCACGGCGACCTCGGCGAGGCCCGGGTGGTCCGCCAGCTGCTCCTCGACTTCGCGGGGGTACACGTTGAAGCCGGCCGTGATGATCAGCTCGCCGGTGCGGCCCTCCAGGTAGAGGTAGCCGTCGGCATCGCGCCGCCCGACGTCGCCGGTACAGAACCAGCCTCGCGCATCCGGACCCGCACCCGGTCGGCGCCAGTAGCCGGAGAACACGTTCGGTCCGCGTACCCAGATCTCCCCCGGAGTTCCGTCGGGCACCTCCGGGTCCGACTCCGGGGACTCGCCGGGCTGCTGGAGGCGCAGTTGCACCCCGGGGAGCGGGAAGCCCACGCTCCCGGGGCGGCGGTCGCCGTCGAGCGGATTGGAGACGAGCATGACCGTCTCGGTCATGCCGTAGCGCTCCAGCACGCGCAAACCCGTGAGGCTCTCGAGGCGGCGATGCAGATCGGCCGGCAGAGGCGCCGACCCCGAGACCGCCAGACGGAGTGCGCGGAGGTCCGCGACCCGTTCGCTGCGGGCCAGGCGGTGGTACATGGTGGGGACGCCGAAGAACAGCGTGGCACCGTGATCGCGAACGGTGTCGATGACCGTCTCCGGGTCGAAGGAGGTCTGCAACACCGCCGAGGCGCCGGCGTGCAGCGTGCCGTGCAGGCCGACACCGAGGCCGTGCATGTGGAACAGCGGCAGGGCCAGGACCAGCCGGTCGTTCCGGCTCCAGCCCCACGCCCGGCGCAATGCCTCGGCACCGGCCAGGAGGTTGGCGTGCGTCAGGACCGCGCCCTTCGGCGCGCCGGTCGTGCCCGACGTGTAGCCGAGCATCGCCGGCTCGTCCCCGGAGAGGTCGTCGAGGCTGGGAACCGTCCCGCCCGGGAGGTCGACGGCGGCCGTGCACACGACCGCACCCGGGGCCGCCTCGAGCACCCAGGAACGCATCTCGGGATCGTCCAGGATCGCGCCGCGCGGGGAGGCGTCGGTCACGACGTGCAGGACTTCGGGGCGGCGCAGAGCGGCGTTCAGTGGCACCACCACCAAACCCATCCGCAGGCAGGCCGCATGCGCGGCCACCAGCCCCGCGCCCGACGGCGCGCAGAGCAGCACACGGTCACCGCGGCGCAGGCCGGCGGCGTAGAGCCGGCCGGCCACCTCGGCGCTGGCGTCGGCCAGTTCGCCGCGGCTGACCCACCCGGTCTTCGGGTCGTGCAGGCAGGGCCGGCGGGGTTCACGGATGGCGTGGTCCCGCCAGACGGCGGGCAGGCTGCCCGCCGCCGTGAGTTCCTGCGGCTCCGTGACGGCGTCCGCGCCGCGGGCCGCGTCGCTCACGGGAGCAGTCCCAGGAGGGCCTGCTCCACGATCTCGCTGAGAGCCGGGTGGATGTACAGCTGACCGCGGGCGATCTGCTCGACGGTCAGATCGCAGGCCATTGCCTGCACGAGTTGCTGCAGCAGGACGGCGGCGTCGGGTCCGCAGATGTGCGCGCCCAGGAGCCTGCCGGTGGTGGGATCGGAGAGCACCTTGCAGAATGCCGTCTCGTCCTCCATGGCCCAGCCGTAGGCGGTGTCGCTGTAGGGGCGCACCGACCGCAGGTAGGGGCGGCCGGACTCCTGCAGCGCTTGCTCGGTGGGTCCCACCGCTGCCACCTGCGGCGAGGCGAACACCGCATGGGGGATCGGTCCGAGTGCCAGCGGCCGCAGGTCGTCGGGGTGGGCCAGGTTGTGGGCCACGGCGCGCGCCTCGGCGTTGGCGACGTGCTTGAGCTGATGGGGATTGCAGATGTCTCCGAGGGCCCAGGTGCCCTCTGCGGTTGTACGGCCGTAGTCATCGGTCACCACGTACCCCGCTGCATCCAGCGCCACCCCGGCGGCCGCCACGCCGAGCTCGGCACCGTTGGGCACTCGACCGGCGGCGACCAGCAGCACGTCACCCGAGACCGTCTCCTCACCGTCTTCGTGACCCACGCGCAGGGTGACCTCTCCTGCCGGCGTGGTGCCGGCTGAGAGTATCTGCGCTCCGGTCAGCACACCGAAGCGCTTCCGGTAGGCGGCGGTGAATGCCTCACTCACGTCGGTGTCCTCGGCTCGCAGGAGCCGGGCCCCCCGGTTGACGATGGTGACGTCGCTCCCGGCGGCGCCGAACACGTGCGCCAACTCCGCCGCGATATACCCGCCACCCCAGATCAGAAGACGGCGCGGCGGCACTCCGAGGCGCATGATCGTGTCGGAGGTGTGGTAGTCGATCCCGGTGAGATCGGGATGGGGCGGGATGAAGGGTCTTGCCCCGGCGGCCAGAACGACGACGTCACCGGTGACCTCGGCGCCGTCGACCTGCAGGCGGCGCGGTCCGCAGAAGCGGGCCTGGCCCTTGTACACGGCCACGTTCTCCAGGCTCCGGCGATATTCCTCGCCGGCGGCGGCGATGGGATCGATGCGCCCGAAGACGCGTCCGGACACCTCGGGCCAGCGAACCTCGTCGACGTGGGCCGTGATGCCGAGCCGGCCGGCGTGGCGGGTCGCCTCGGCCACGTCCGCCACGTGCACGAGCATCTTGGAGGGGATGCAGCCGCGGTTGAGGCAGGTCCCGCCGAAGTCGCCGCGTTCGATGATGGCCACGCGCCGGTCCGCCAACTCCGGCGTCAGCAGAGAGTTGCCCGAGCCCGCCCCGACGACAACGAGATCGAAGTGCGCCACGGCGCAACCCTACGCCGACCTCGGTAGGCGACCTCCGGCGCGGCGCCGGCGTGAGCGCCCGGGCCGGGCCAGGGCTTGGCCCCCGAGGGGCGTCTCGGTAGTCTCCGCTGCATCGATCCGCGGGGTTGGTGGGAACAGCCGGCGCGGTCGAGCGAGTTGATCCGAATCGAGCGAAGGGCCCTCTGTGAAGACCTACCCGACCGAACGCATCCGCAATGTGGCGCTTGTGGGTTCAAGCGGCGCCGGCAAGACCATGCTGGCCGAGGCCATGCTGTTCCGTGCCGGCGTGCTCGACCGCATGGGTGGCATCGAGGCGCGGAACACCGTCTGCGATCACGAGCCGGAGGAGCGCGAAGCCGGCAGCTCGCAGGTCATGGCACTGGCCTCCTTCGAGTGGAACGACCACAAGATCAACCTCCTGGACACTCCCGGATCGTTCGACTTCGCCGGCGAGCAGTGGGCGGCGATGGCCGTGGCCGACGTGGTGGTCCTGGTCGTGGATGCAACCGCCGGTGTGGATCACACCATCGCCGACGCCTGGCGGCGGGCCGCCAGAGCCCGCATTCCGCGGCTCTTCTTCGTCAACAAGCTCGACCGCGAGTACGTCTCCTTCGACAGCGTCCTCGAGCAGCTCACCGAGACGTTCGACAGCGGCGTGGCGCCCCTCGAACTTCCCATCTCCGAGGGCCCCGACTTCTGTGGCGTGGCCGACCTCCTGACCGACGACGCCTGGCTGTACGAGGGCGGCACGATCACCGAGACCCCCATTCCCGCCGAGATGGCCGACCGGGTCAACCAGGTCCGCGAGTCGCTCATCGAGGGGATCGTCGTGGCCGACGATGACCTGCTCGAGCGATACCTGGAGGGCGACATGCCCTCGACGGAGGAGTTGGAGCGGACACTCGGCGCCGGTGTCGCCGATGCCTCGGTGTTCCCTGTGGTGTGCGGCTCGGCGACCGTGCCCATCGGCGTGGATCGCCTCTGCAACTACATCTGCGGTATCGGGCCGTCGCCCCTGCAGGCGCGGCCCATGCGCGACACCGCCGGCGAACCGGTGGTCCTGGCGGGGGATGGAGCGCCCGCGCTGCTGGTGTTCAAGACCACCGTCGACCCCTACCTCGGCACGGTCTCCGTCTTCAGGCTCGCCACGGGCGCGCTGGGTGCCGACACCGTTCTCGTGAACTCCCGTACCCGCGACAGCGAGCGCGTCCGCACGCTCTTCCTGCTCCGGGGCGCCTCCAGCGAGCCTGCGAGCGACCTCGCCGCCGGCGACATCGGCGCGGCTGCCAAGCTGGCCGACACCGCCACGGGCGACACGCTGGGCGACGGGTCGATCGAACTGGCGCCACCGCCGCAGCCCGAGCCGATGCTGTCGTTTGCGGTGGTGCCGCGCAGCAAGGCCGACGAGGAGAAACTCTCCGTTGCCCTGCGCCGGATGTGCGGCGAGGATCCCTCGCTGCGGGTCACCCGGCCGATGGAGACGCGCCAGACACTGCTGTCGGGACTGGGGGACATGCACCTGCGCACCTCGCTCAAGCGGATCGAGCGCAAGTTCAACGTGGGGGTGGATATCGAGGATCTGCGGATTCCCTTCCGCGAGACCATCACCGCCAAGGCGGCGGCGGAGGGCAAGCACAAGAAGCAGACCGGCGGCCACGGCCAGTTCGGCATCGCCCACGTCCGCATCGAGCCGCTGCCGCGGGGCTCGGGGTTCGAGTTCGCCGACGAGATCAGCGGCGGCGTCATTCCCCGCCAGTACATCCCGGCCGTCGAGGCCGGCATCCGCGAGGCCATGGAGAACGGCGGCAAGCACGGCTACCCGGTGGTGGACCTGCGCGCCACCGTCTACGACGGGAAGCATCACTCGGTGGATTCCTCGGAGATGAGCTTCAAGATGGCCGGAAGGCTCGCCTTCAATGCAGCGATGAGCGAGGCCCGCCCTGTCGTGCTCGAGCCTGTGTCCCGAGTCGACGTGCGCGTGCCCGGTGAGTGCCTCGGCGACGTGATCGGCGACCTCTCCTCACGCCGCGCCATCGTGCAGGGCACCGACTCCGGGAACTACGGCGAGCAGCACATCCGCGCCCTCGTCCCGGAGTCGGAGATCGTTCGTTACGCCATCGATCTGCGTTCGATCACCGGGGGCCGGGGCTCCTTCACCGCCGACCACGACCACTATGCGGTGCTGCCCGGCGCCCCGAGTTGATCGCGACGCTTCCGGTCGGCGACGTCCTGAGTGGAATCCAGCGCCCGCAGCCCCTCCCAGCGCACGATGACGGTCAGGCAGTACAGCGCCAGAACGATCCCGTTGATGGCGAAGACGAGGCGCAGGCCCAGATGGTCTCCGAGCCATCCCCCGACCAGCGCGCCCGTGGGCCAACCGCCGAAGATACCCATCACGTAGAGGGACACCGTCCGACCGCGCATCTCCTCGGCCACCTGGGACTGAATGGCCGAATTCATGGAGATGGCGATGCAGACGTGCGCCACGCCGCTCAAGAAGTACCCGGCGAGACCGACCGGGTAGCTGGTCGTGGCGACCGCCAGCAGCGGGGCTGCCGCGTAGAGGGCCAGGCCCCAGCGGGCGAGCAATGAGCGCTCGACGCGGTCGCCGCAGCCGATGATGAATGCCGATCCGACCACCGAGCCCACGCCGGCCGCGGTGATCAGCCCCGCCAACCCCGTCTCACCCACGCCGTAGTCCTCGCTGGCCAGCCCGGCGGCGAGGTGCAGCAGCGCCCCGCCGAAATAGGCCATGACGAAGCCGGTGAGCACGGCCTGCCGGAGCGATGAGCGGCGCCGCACGTAAGCGACGCCGGCGGCGAGGAACTCGCCAACCCGCTGGCGAGGCGGCGGTACGACCCGGCGCGGGCGCATCGTCACGATCACGACCATGAGGAGCGCGTACGTGGCGGCGTTCGCCACGAAGACAGCGCCGGCGCCCACGAGCGCCAGCAGTGCCGCTCCCGTGAGAGGGCCGATGGCCCGGGAGGCTGTGAACTGCGCCGAGTTGAGGCGGATCGCCGAGAGCAGGCTGGAACTCGGCACCAGGAGCGGCACGAGCGCCAGCCAGCTGGATGCCTGGATCCCCAGAGTGGTCCCGATGACCAGGTTCAGACCGACGATGCGCCAGGGCGTGAGCTCACCCATCATCCAGAGCGCCGCGAAGGCGGCGCACGCCAGGGTGTTCACGCCCATGGTGCTGATCATCACCTTCTGGCGGTCGAACCGATCGGCCAGCACGCCGGCGACGGGCGCCAGGCCGAACGCGGGGATGAGCGACGTGAACGCCGCCGCGCCGACCCAGGTGTTGGAGCCGGTCATGTCGTACATGAGGAACGGCACGGTGAACTGCTGCATCCAGTTGGCGGCGTTCGAGATGAGCGCGGCCGACCAGAAGAAGGCGAAGTCCCGGTGCCGCAACGCCCCCAGCGCGGAGGCCCGCGTTTGCTGCGGTGCGTTCACTGGGCAGCGAGCCTACGAGCACCGTCGATCGGTGTGATCGGGGCCCGATCCGCCGGGGGTGGCGCGTAAGCTCTGGGAGGTGAGTGACCTGCCGGCGCTGCCGGTTACCGCACGGGGCACGAGACGTGTGCCTCGACTCGTTCGACTCGTCCTCGCCGGGGCCCTCGTTCTGGCGGCGGCGGTTGCGCTCACCTCCTCACCTGCGGCCGCGCACACGCGGTTGATCGAGACGATCCCCGCCAATCGCACGCTGGCGGCCGAGGCCCCCGAGCGCCTCACCCTCATCTTCGCCGAGGCGGTCGATCCCCGGACGGTGCAACTCGACGTCATCGGCGTCGACGGCGAGAGCGTGGCAGGACCCGAGCTGCTGACGCCGGTCGGAACGGACCAGAGCATCATCGAGTTCGCCCTCCCGCCGCTCTCCGACGGCGTCTACGGGCTCTCGTGGATCACGGTGGGGCCCGACGGCCACCGTGTGGCGGGTGAGGTCGTGGTGGGTGTCGGAGTGGTGGACGGAGACACGCTCGCCGGCGCGAGCTTTGCCGAGACACCACCGCTGGAGCGTGCGCTGGAGATCACCAGCGGCGTGGGCCGCTATCTCTGGTATCTCGGTCTCGCCGCCGTGGCCGGGGCGATGCTCGTGCTCGCCTGGGGTCTGCGCCCGGGTGCCGGGTCGCCGGCCAAGGAACTCCTCAGCCGGCGCGCCCGGCGGGCATTGTTCGTCGGGGCGGTCGTGCTGCACGCCGGCATCCTGCTGCGGGCCGGCTCCACGATCACGCTCGTCACCCGGGGCTACGGCACCGGCTCGCCGGCCGAGGATCTTCAACTGGCGCTCGTGGACGGCATGGGTCTGACCCTGCTGCTGGCGGCGGTGGGTGCCGGGGCGCTGGTGCTGTGGGCGCCACGCCTCGGCCGGGCCCGGTCGGGCTGGACGCTGCTCCAAGCCGGCATCGGCGTGATGGCGCTGGTCGCCGTCGGGTCGGCGACCAGCCACACGTCGGTGCTCTCGGAGGATCCCTTCGGCATCTGGATCTCCACGCTGCACCTCACCGCCGCCAGCCTCTGGCTCGGACCGCTGCTCGTGGTGGGCTTCCTCGGCACGTCCCGCCGCTGGCGGGAGCGTCCGGCGGTGGAACGGGCTGCGGCGCTGCGTGAGCTCTTCGGCCGCTTCGGCCCGGTTGCGGTGGGTGCGTTCGCGGTGCTCGTGCTGACCGGGGCGCGGTCGACGTGGCTGCTGGCCGGCGCCGAGCTGCTCTCGGGCTCGAGCTACACCACGACGCTGATCGTCAAGCTGGCGCTGCTGGCGGCGGTCGTCCTTCCCCTGGGCATGTATCACGACCGCCGCCTGGGTCTGCTGGCGCGGCGGCGGTCCGATGGCGACGCCACGGGCGCGCCCGTGCGCTCGCTGCGGGTGGAGGCGGGAGCACTCGCCTCGGTTCTGGTCGTCGCCGCCGTGCTGGCGGGGCTCAATCCCGCCGTCTTCGGTTCGGGCGACGGCGGCGGCGGGGCCCAGGTGGCCACCGCCGGGGCCGGCGAGGCGCCCAGCGCCGCCGATGCGCTCGCCCTGCTGTCCGACGCGCCGCCCGAGAGCGTGGAGGACTGCACCGCCCGCACCGTGGGGAAGGCGAACTGCTATCGCGACTACTTCGCCGAGGTGATGCGCAGCGAAGGCGCCGACGTGGCCGTGGCCGAGATCGACGCCCTCTCCGAGAGCGACGACTACGTGGCCCGCGACTGCCACCAGGTCGTGCACGATCTCGGCAACGACGCCGCCGAGTACTACGGCGACGTCGGCATCGCGCTCACGTACGAGGGATCCGCCTGCTGGTCGGGCTACTACCACGGCGTGGTGGAATACGCCATCTCGCAGTTCGGTGGCACTGAGCTGTTCGACGAGATGCCGAACATCTGCACCACGGCCGCCGAGGTGGAGTACTCCTTCACCCACTACAACTGCGTCCACGGTCTCGGCCACGGGGTGATGCTGAACTCCGACGGCGACCTGTTCGGCTCCATCCCGTACTGCGAGACGCTGCCGGACCGCTGGGAGCTCAGCTCCTGCGTGGGCGGCGCCATCATGGAGAACGTCGTCTCGGCACAGCAGGGCATACCGACCGACTTGCGTACCGACGACCTGATCTACCCGTGCAACGTGATCGCCGACGACTACGTCGACGAGTGCTTCGCCATGCAGACCTCCTGGATGCTCTACAACCTGGGTTATGCCGACGAGAACTTCGCCGAGGCGTTCGCCATCTGTGACACCGTGCAGGAGGGCATGGTGGACAACTGCTACCGCAGCATGGGCCGGGACATCAGCGGTTCGTCACTCCTGGAGGTGAGCCGGGTCGTGCGGCTCTGCCTACTCGGTGATCCCGCGTACCAGGAGGAGTGTTTCGTGGGCGCCTCGCTCAACGCCGTCTACAACGACCACGACACGGCAATGGCCACGGCCCTTTGCGAGGCGATCCCGGTGCGGATGCAGGAGGCGTGCTACGCGGCCCGTGACCGGGCGGCCGGCACGTTCTGAGCAGGCTTCGGGGATCACGCCCGGCCACCCCGCGATCCCGAGCCCCTAGCATCGGATGGCGTGAGTGCCGCAAACCAGTGTCGAGTCGAGCGGGTGGCCGTGCTGGGTGGCGGCGCGGCCGGAGCCGGTGTCGCACAGGTCCTGGCCGTGGCCGGCTACGAGGTCACGTTGTGCGGCGAGGGCGAGGCTCTGGCACTGGCGCGCAACGAAGTGGACGGGGGCCGCTACGGGCTGCTCGCCGCGTGCGACGCCGGGCGGATCAGCAGCGGCGAGCGCCGGGAGGCGCTCGCCCGCCTGCGCTTCAGCGAGCACCCCTCCGAGACCCTCGGTGATGCAGACCTGGTCATCGTCACGCCCGAGGGACCGCCCGAGGCGACAATCACGCTGCTGGCGTCGATCGAGAGCGCGCTGGTGCCCGGCGCCGTGCTGGCGTGCAACTCCGAGGGGGATCCGGTCGCCACCCTGGCCGCCGGCCTGCGGCGGCCGGAACGCCTCGTGGGATGGCGCTGGGGTTGGCCGACGACGACGAGCAAGCTTGCCGAGATCGCCCGGAGCCCGTCGACGAGTGCCGAGGTGACGGAGTCCGTCACCGAGGTCGCCCGCAGGGCCGGCAAGAACCCGGTCGTCATCGCCGACGCGCCGGATGCGTGGGGCTACGTCACCAACCGCGTCTGGAGCGCGCTGCGGGCCGAGGCATCCCGCATCACCGACGAGGGCGTCGCCACGGCAGCGCAGGTGGACCAGCTGCTGGTGGACTGCTTCGGATGGCCGAGCGGCCCGTTCGGTCGCGGTGCCCGGCCGCACTGAGCTGCCGGCGAGGCGCTCAGAGCGCCGCCAGGAGTCGCTTCACCACCGCCTCGATCGGCGGCCCCGGCGCAGCCGTGAGGCTCTCGAGCGTGAAGGCGATGGCAGTGTCCTCGCCCCGCCGCGACACCTCGGCGAGGAGTTGCGCCGGCGCCGCGCCGGGCACCTCGACGAGGATCTGCAGGGTCAGCGACTCGGGGTCCACGCCGCTCAGGTTGCCCACCGCACCGGCCGCCGACCGGAGGCGCCGGAACACCTCGGGCGGCTCGCGCCGGCCGACGACGGCGCCGGTGGCGCCGGTCTCGCCGGCTGCTGGGGGAGCGGTCCGGCGAGCTGTCGCCGGCGGGCGGGGAGCCTGTCCGGGTCGAGGGGCGCGGACCTGGCCGGCGGCGCCCGGAGGCGGCAGGGCGCGGCGCCCGTTGCCGGTGGCCTTCTGGAGGACGGCGTAGGCCGCGGTCAGGCGAGCGGTTCGATCCGCTGCGCCGGGCTCGTCGGTCAGGTCGGGATGGTTCGCCCGCAGCAGGCTCCGGTAGCTGGCCCGCACCTCGCTCCAGGTGGCGCCCGGCCCCAGGCGCAGGGCCGCCAATGCGTCAGCGACCTCCACCACAGCCCGGCATCCCGGCTCAGACGAAGGCCGAGGCGAAGATGAGCGACACGATGGTCATCACCTTGATGAGGATGTTCATCGAGGGCCCCGCGGTGTCCTTGAAGGGATCCCCGACGGTGTCACCCACGACGGCCGCCTTGTGCGCCTCCGACCCCTTGCCGCCGTGGTGTCCGGCCTCGATGTACTTCTTGGCGTTGTCCCAGGCCCCGCCGGAGTTGGCCATGAAGATGGCCAGGGCGAACCCCGACACCAAAGCGCCGGCCAGGAAGCCGCCCAGCGTGTCGACGTTGATGAAGCCGATGACGAGCGGAGCGGCGATTGCCAGCGCCCCCGGGATGAGCATCTCGCGCAGCGACGCCCGGGTGGAGATGTCAACGCAGCGTGCGGAGTCCGGTTGCACACCCGCGGCGCCTTCCCGCAAACCCGGGATCTCCCGGAACTGTCGGCGTACCTCCTCGATCATCTTGTTGGCGGCGCGGCCGACCGCGTCGATCGTGAGCGCGGCGAACAGGAACGGCAGCATCACCCCCAGGAACAGGCCGATGAAGACATCCACCGAACTCAGATCGAGGAACAGGAGGGTGCCTTCGGCGCCGACGGCCTGTTTGAAGGCGGCGAAGAGGGCCAGCGCGGTGACCGCTGCCGAGCCGACCGCGAACCCCTTGGCAACCGCTGCGGTGGTGTTCCCGAGCGAGTCCAGCGAGTCGGTGACCTCGCGCACCTCCGACGCGATGCCGCCGGCGTTGTCGGCGATCGGGCCGTAGGCGTCGACGGCCACCACCACGCCGGTGGTGGCGAGCATCCCAATGGCGGCGATGGCCACGCCGTAGATCCCCCCCGAGAGATCCGCTCCGGCGGCGCCGAGGGTGGCGTCACCAGCCCAGAAGGCCAGCCCCACCGCCACCACGATCAGACCCACCGAGGCGGCCACGGAGACCATGCCCGCCGAGAGACCCGACAGGATCGTGGTGGCCGGACCGGTCTCGGTCTGCCGGGCGATGTGGCGCACCGGCCGGTAGTGGTCGCTGGTCCAGATCTCGGCCACCTGGCCGATGGCGTATCCCACGGCGACCCCGCACACCACCGCCAGCGGCAGGCCCCAGGAGGCGCTGCCCTCGAAGAGCACCGCGCCGACGGCGAAGACCCCGCCCAGGGTGATCACCATCGCCGCGTTGGTGCCGCGGTGCAGTGCCTTGGCCAGGTCCTTGACACGGGAGGAGGCGCCGGCCCGGACGAAGAAGGCCCCGATGATCGAGGCAGCCATACCCACGAACGCCACCAGGAACGGGAACAGCAGCAGGTCGCCGAGCAGGCCCTCGCCGGCGTCGCCGACCGAGGTGGCCCCGTAGGCGAACCAGACGTAGGCCACCGGGGCGATGATGGCGCCGGCGTAGCTCTCGAACAGGTCGGCGCCCATGCCGGCCACGTCGCCCACGTTGTCGCCCACGTTGTCGGCGATGGTGGCCGGGTTGCGCGGATCGTCCTCGGGGATGCCCGCCTCCACCTTGCCCACCAGGTCGGCGCCCACGTCGGCGGCCTTTGTGTAGATGCCGCCGCCGACGCGGCTGAACAGGGCGATGGAGCTGGCACCCAGGCCGTAGGCGGTGATGACCTGGAAGGCGTCGAGGTGCTCCAGCCACACGACGAACAACAGGTAGCAGAAGCTGAGCCCCAGCAGGCTCAGGCCGGCCACCGAGAAGCCCATGACGGCGCCGCCCCGGAACGCCAGCGGCAGGGC
>JAGWAL010000025.1:0-14677 GCA_021296415.1 Acidimicrobiia bacterium
TCGATGCGGGCCCGCAGCACCTTCTCGCCGTCGCCGAATCGCCCCGCCCGCATGTCCCGCAGCAGGGCGAGGTTCTCGGTGGGGCTGCGGTCCCGCCACGGGCTGGCCACCCCGAGGGTTGTGAAGTCGCCGCGGGTGGCCGAGATCGTCTCGGCATCCTGATCGTCGACGTAGGCGTGACCCTGCGTCACGAGATGCTCGGCCCACGCGTAGAGCTGCTCGAAATACTCCGAGGTGTGCAGGGGCACACCGGGGTCGAAGCCCAGCCAGGCGATGTCCTCGGCGATGCCGCGGGCGTAGGCGGCGTCCTCACCGGCAGGGTTGGTGTCGTCGAAGCGGAGCCGGCAGACGCCGCCGTGCTCGGCGGCCACCCCGAAGTTCAGGCACACCGACTTGGCGTGGCCGATGTGCAGGTAGCCGTTGGGCTCGGGCGGGAAGCGGGTCTGCACCCTCCCCCCGAACGTGCCCGCCTCGCCGTCGGCCCCGACCTGGTTGCGGATGAAGTCCAGCGGTCGCCGGCGCCCCGGCGATTCGCTCTCCCCCTCCGCCGGTGCGGCGCCGCCGGAATGACCGACGGTCTCGCCCACCGGGCGCGCGGTCTCGTCGGAAGGATCGGCCACGGACCTACATCTAGCAGCCGCCCGCCCGGTGACCAACGACCCGGCAACGCGCCGCACCCCGGGCGTCGCGTCGACACCACCTTCGGGGTGGCCGTCGCGGTTGCTCGTCGTCTACGGGAAACCCGCCGAATCGTCCCGCCGGGAGGCACGCCATAGCATTGATCGGCGTGGACGCGCCGGAGGGCGAACGGTCGGGAGAGTCCCGCATCGGGCTCGACGTCGAGCAGGTCCTGGGACTCGTGGACCGCTTCGATGACCGCGTCGAGGAGCTGTTCGAGAAGCTGCGCGGGCGGCCCTGGGCCGACCGGGTGTTCTACACGGCATCGCAGATCGGCGACTACGGGCTGATCTGGTTGCTGCTGGCCGCACTCGCGGCCCTGGGAGGATCATCGCGGGCCGAGCGGAACCTGCTGCGCCTCGCCGCCGTCCTGGGGCTGGATTCGATGTTCGTGAACGGCCTGCTGAAGTCCTTGATCAAGCGCTCCCGGCCGCTGGTCGACGACGGCGAGCGGCCCCTCTACCTGCGCAGACCCATCACGACGGCGTTCCCGAGCGGGCATGCCTCCAGCGCGGTCGTGGCAGCGATGCTGCTGGGTGAACTGGGTGGGCGTCGCTGGCGCGGCTTGCTGTGGATGCTGGCGGCGACCGTGGCGCTGAGCCGCATCCACGTGCGCATCCATCACGCCTCCGACGTTGCCGGCGGGGCCGCCACCGGCATGGTGCTCGGTCGCATGGCCCGCCGCATCTGGCCTCTGGGTTGAACGAGGCAGCACCACCGCAGCGATAGCTGCGCTGGCGGACGATGGATTCCGGCCGCGGATCGAGTCCGGGGCAGGCTCTGCGCCGGACTGACAAAAGCAGAATCAACGGTGCGCGGCAACACTGCCGGTCGCGGGCTCGGCAACCCCGCGAGGTCAGTCCATGTCCGGGAGCCCGAGTCCGTCGTGCAGGCCCCTGATGCCGTAGGCGGCCTGATCCAGCGTCACGATCGATCCGGTCATCGGTGCGGAGGCGCCTGTCGCCAGGTAGCGGATGGTGCGGGCCACCTCCTCGGCGCGCAGCAGACGTCCCAGCGGCAGGTTGGCCGCGTAGTCGGCCTCCCAGCCGTCGGAGGCGCCGTGGGTCGTGCGCATCACCGTGTCCTCGCCGAGGGTGAGCGTCCAGCCCATGGCAAGCCCGTTGACCCTGATCCCGTCGTTCTGCAAGGCGTAGGCGGCGTTGCGGGTGTGGACCCCGAGCGCCGCCTTGGTCATGGCGTAGATGCTGATCTCCGGGCCGCCGCCGTACATGGCGATGCTCAGCACGTCGACCACCGTGCCCGGCGCGCCGGCCCGGCGCAGCCGCTCGGCGAAGTGCCCGCACAGCAGGACCGGCGAGCGCACGTTCACGGCGAACAGTTCGTCGAAGGCAGCCACGTCGACATCGAGAACCGAGGTGCGCGTCGTCAACCCGGCCGCGTTGATAAGCGCGTCGGCCCGCAGTCCCCGCTCGTCGATCTCGGCGAAGATCTCAGCAGGCGCACCGGCCTCCGAGAGGTCAGCCAGCACGGCTTCCGCCGAGGCCCCCAGCTCCCGAACGCGAGCGCACACGTCCGCTGCCCGCCCCGCGTCGCGCCCGGTGACGACGACGGTGCCGACGCCGGCTTCGGCAAGCGCCAGCGCGGCCGCCTCCCCGACACCGCTGGTTGCCCCGGTCACGAGCGCGCAATTCGGAGTCCAGATCATGGCGTCGCCTCTTCGGGCGGCGGCTCGAGGGGGGCGTCGCGGTAGTTGAGCTCAAGGCGGATGCCGTTGGGGTCCTGCGCGAAGATCTGACGCAGCGGGATCCTGGGCCTGCTGTCGTTCACCTCAAGGAGCAGCCCACCCTGGGCCAGTTTGGCACGCATGGTCTCGAAGTCGCCGGGCTCGTTGGCCATCTCGAAGGCGATGTGGTGGATGGGGCCGGTGGGACCGGCCAGGTCGTCGTCGATCACGTTGATGTGGACGTACGGGCGGCCGCCGGAGTAGAGCCATGCTCCGGTCCCGCGGACCCCGGGCCGGTAGCCCTTGGAGAACCCGAGAACATCGACGTAGAACTCGACGGTTCGTTCGAGGTGCGCCGTCTGAATGTTGTAGTGGTCGAGTGATTTGACGAGCATGTCGTGCCTCGCAGGATCGATCGTCCGGCTCACCAGTGGAGGTTGACCTCGTAGACGACCACCTTCGAGAGCATGTGGTCGATCTTGGCGTTGAACGTGTCGTAACGCTCCGTGGAGGCGTGCAGCACCCGATCGTCCCAACTGCGGTACTCCTCGTAGATGCGGATCATGTAGGGATCGTCACGGTCGCGCCCCACCCGGAACGCGAGGCAGCCCTCCTCCTCCTGCGGGCAGGCCGTGGAGTGCTCCTGCATGAGCGGCAGGAACTCGTCCACGTACTCCGGCCTCATGGTCAACTCGCAGAAGAGCCCAATTCGCATTGTTCCTCCTTCCGGCCCCGTTCCCGGAGCCGAGACCGGGCCGCGCCGGGAAGCACGGCGATCCCATCGGGGAGATTCGGTTCGTTACGGCACCGCCCGGCGGGTGCGGTTCGATGGCACGGTATTCGGTGGAGCGGCACTCCGGCGCCCGGCGAGCGCTCGTGCGGCAAGCCGGGCGGGCGATCAGCTCAGCGGGTCGGTCTCGAACTCGCCGATGCTGATGTCGGTGGCGGGGTCCATGAATGAGCGCTCGAAGCCGACGCTCCACAGCCCTGTCCGCAGCAGGGCGTCATCGTCGACCACGTCCAGCGGCGTGTAGAAAGGGTGGTGGTGCTTGACGACCGGGCTGTTGTCAGCCCGGTTGTAGCAGCACAGCAGCAGATCCCGGTTGCGATCGGAGACGTTGGGCGCCGAGGTGTGCAGCGTGTTGCAGTGGAAGAAGCAGGCGTCGCCCGGTTCGGCTATGAACGACACCTCCTCGAGGTGCTGCATCAGGACCCCCACCCGCTCCATGTCAGCACCGTTCTGGCCGCCCATGATGGCGTGCTCCAGGCGCCCGCAGAGGTGGCTGCCGCGCAGCACCCGCATTGTCCCGTTCGCCTCAGTGAGATCGCTGACGGCGATGGCCACGCTCGCCAGGTTGGGGAACAGCAGGCCGTTCTTGTACCAGTAGCCGTAGTCCTGGTGCCAGTCCCAGGTGCCGCCCCCGCCGGGCGCCTTGGACGTGATCTTGGAGTGGTAGTGGTACACCTCGCCACCCAGCAGCCTGGCGCAGGCGCCGGCGATGCGCGGCAGCCGACCCACGATCCCCAGCGTGTCGTCGCCGGGGTGGTTCCACACAGCCACGATGGTCTGGCCCCCGTAGCCATCGTCGAGTCCGAAGGCGCTGTCCTGCAGGGCCTCGTCGGTCGCCAGAGCCCGCTGCAGCAATTCCACCTCGGCGTCGTTGAACAGGCCGCGCTTGATGAGATAGCCGTCGCGGTCGAACGCCTCGCAGTCGGCGTCGCTGATCATCGAGGCCGAATCGGCTGTCGCCAGCGTCATCGCTCACCTCCCCGGTGGAGCAAGAGGGGCACGGATCTTCCCGGAGGCTACCAACGCAGTGCCGGCGGGGCCGAGCCCGCGGACCCCTACCAGAGGTTCTGGCCACCGACGATGGCCAGATTGTGGCCGGTCATATAGTCCGAGGCGTCGGACGCCAGGTACAGCACGCCTGCCTGGATGTCGCTCACCTCGGCCAGGCGCCCCATGGGGATCTGCGTCAGCCACTCGTCCTTCAGGTGCGCCAGCGCTTCGGACTCGATCAGCGGCGTGCGCACGATCCCCGGCGAGATGGCGTTCACCCGCACGCCGTAGGGGGCCCACTCGGCCGCCAGGGAGCAGGAGAGGTGCGCCACTCCCGCCTTGGAGGTGTTGTACACCGCCTGCTTCTGGGGGTGCGGCACCAGCAGGCTGGACATGGAGGCAACGTTGATGATCTTGCCGTAGCCCTGGGCGATCATGTGACGGCCCTCGGCCTGGCAGCAGAGGAACAACCCCCGCAGGTTCAGATCGAACGTGGTGTCCCACTCCTCGATCGGGGTCTCCTCGGCGGCGGAGTTGAAGTTGATGCCGGCGTTGTTGACGGCGATGTGCAGCCCGCCGAAGCGTTCGAGGGTGGCGGCCAGCATCTCGTCGATCTCGGAGGCGTCGGTGGCGTCGCTGCGCACCGCGGCCACGTCCAGGCCGGCGGCCACCATCTCGGTGGCCGTGCACTGGACTCCGTCCTCGTTGATGTCGGAGATCATCACCGAGGCACCGGCCTGGGCGAGCGAGAGGGCGTAGCCGCGGCCGAGACCCTGTGCCCCACCGGTCACCAGCGCGACTCGCCCGTCGAGCCGGAAGCGATCCAGAACCGGATGGTCCTCGCTGAAGGGCGCCCTGTTCGTGGCCGAGTCACTCATGGTTTTTTCTCTCCCTCGTCCGAGACCGGTTGCGGTCCTTCGAATGGCCCAAGAAGCTACGTGACGCTGACGTGGGGGATCGTCACGCCACAGTCGACCGCAACAGCGACGAGACGCCGCCAAGAGGCCTCCCCCAACTCGACGCTCGTCGCACCGGCGGCGGCGTTCTGCTCGATCTCCCCGGGCATGAGGACAGGGCGCTGCGGGTCACGGGGCGCTGAGGTGCGCAGATAGCGGACGGTGTCACTCACGCGCTCAGCCAGGTCGGGGTCGCCACGAATGACCACCAGCGCCAGATTCTGTCCCCTGCCGCCGGCGTCGTCGATGGCGTCGCCCGCCAGCACCGTCGCCGCCATCTCGGCCAGCAGAGCCAGAGCCGATCCCTTGTGGCCGAAGCGCTCGCCGCCCAGCGGCATCAGGAACCCGGGCGGGTCGCTGTAGAGATCCTCCGGGTCGAACGACATCCGTCCGCCGGCGTCGCAGAGCACCTCCGGTGGCACCGCGCGGCCGGTGTCGCGCCACAGCCGGATCTTCCCTTCGGGTACCGACGTGGTCGCGAAGTCGGCCACGAGCGGCTCGGCAGCCGTCGGCGCCGCCCAGGAGATCGGGTTGGTGGACATGCGACCCTCCAGGCCGCCGAAGGGCGGCACCCGGTGGAAGCGGGGAGCGCCGGTCCCGAACGCCATCGCGAGGTTCCCCGCCCGTGCCAGAGCCTCGGTATAGGCGCCCACCCGCCCGGTGTGCTGCGTGTTCCGCACCGTTACGAACGCCGTGCCGTACGTGGCGACAGCCTCCGCCGCGACCTCGACCGCAGCGGTGCACGCCACCTGCCCGAACCCGCTCCCGCCGTCGATCAGAAGCCGGGTCGGCGCGAGGGTCGTCACCGCGGGGTCGGCGGCCGGGCGGAGCAGCCCGTCGGCGATCTCGCTCGTGTACTGCACCACCCGATTCAGCCCGTGCGAGGAAACCCCCATGAGGTCGCTCGTGACCAGGTGCTCGGCGACGATGCGAGCGTGGCGATCCGGGGCGCCGCGCGCCACAAAGACCTGCCAGGCAAGCTCGGTCGCCGACTCGGCGGCGATGCGGACGGTGCTCAAGGCGCGTCTCGTGGCGATGGCAGCGGCTCGGCACTCACCATCACCGAGGCGAACACGCATGTCTCGCTGCCGCGGTTGCGCCACGTGTGGTTGGTGCCCCGCTGGATGAGCACATCTCCGGGGCGCAGCAGCACCTCGCCGGCGTCGGTGCAGGCATAGATCTCCCCGGAGAGCACGATGTTGTAGTCCACCGTGTCATTGCAGTGCATCGTCGGATCCTCCGAGCCGGTGACCCTGTCGAGGGCGTCGATGGCCTCGAAGTCGGCGCTCACCAGCTCGGGGCGGTGCTGGTCGTCGGGGTGGAATTCGACGATGCGGACCCGCGTCCCGCCGACCGGTGGGTGGTGCTCGACGGGGACCGCGGCGGCATCCGCGGTCCCCTCGTTGGAGGCCAGCGGGCCGCCGGTGACCCACAGCTCGTGGAACACCAAGCCCCGCCCCGGCTGTTCGAGCACAGCACCGGCCTCACCGTCAGACATGAAGTAGGAGCGACCGTCGGAGTCGGTGGCCGTCACCACCCGCCGCACTGGAGTCATCGGTCACCTCCGAAGGCTCTCCGCACGTCCCGGGACTCCCGCGGCATCGCCGGGAACGCGTCTACCGGAACCTCGACCTGGACGTTGGCATACTCTCAATCGACCACCGGAACGTCAAACCGCACGGAATGGCAAGTTCTCCCGGCGATCAGCGAAAGGACACCCCGCCATGGCCACGTATTTCTTGTTCGAGACCATGACACGGGAGGCCGACATGTCGGTCGCCGAGGCCCCCGAGCGGGCCAAGGGGGTCGTTGCGGCCGCGGCGGGCTACGGCGTGGAGATCCTGGAGTGGTTCTACACGGTGGGCCAGGTGGACTTCGTGATGAAGGTGGTGGCGCCCGACGACGAGTCGGTGGCGGCGTTCGTGATGGCCCTGCGCCGCTCGGGGAACGTGAAGGCGACATCGCTGAGGGCCTACACCCCCGACGAGTGGGCGGGGCTCGTGGCGCGCCTCGCCTGAGGCCCCGCGGCGCCGGCGCAGCCGTGCCCGCGGAGCGCACCCACGGACGACGTCCCCGGTCATCTCAGCGGGCCGAACCTGTACTGCTCGGACAGGCGAACGGTCAGCTTCGCCGCGCCGGGGTCGTCGGGGACCGGCTCGACGGAGAGTTCCACCTTCCACTGCCCCACCTGGGCCTGCACGACCTCGCCCGCGGCATTCACCGGGTGGCCGAGCGCCTCGTACGCCGCGACGAGTTCGTCCAGCACAGCCGCCCCGGTGCGGTAGACGAGCACGATCCGGCCCACCTCCCGGCCCGTGTCGCCGTAGGCCGCGAGCAGGTCATCGGCTGCCGGTAGCGGCAGCACCGCGGGATCGGGCAGCAGGGCCAGGATGTCCTCCCGCCCGGCGTCGCTCGTGGCCCACAGCACCATGTGCACGTCGGAGTCCATGACGTTGACCATGCCGTTGTACGGGCCGCGCACGTGCGACATGCGGGCGTCGAAAGCGTCGGTGATGTGCGGCATCCACGGGTCGTCGAGCACGGGCAGCGGATAGGCGCTCTCGAGTTCGACGAGGCCCCAGTCGGCGTTGATGCCCAGCACCTCGGTGAAGTAGTCCTGCAACTCGCCTGCGGTCCGCGTGGTGCGGATGATGATGTCGAAGCCGGTGACGTCATAGCCCCGGAACGACACGACCCACGACTCCGGCGGGAGCGGGAAGCTGGTGGGAAAGCCGCGGTCGACCAGCCAGTTGCCCCCGACCGCATCAGCAGGGCGCACGCGCCGCGGCTTGCTGCTCGGCGCCTCGAGGGTGAGGGTCTCCGCCGCCTCGTCGGGCTCGCCGCCACAGGCGCCGGCCGGCAGGACAAGTGCGGCCAGGACGATCGCCGCAGCGGAGACCCAACCCCACCCGGAACGCCGTGCGGGAACCGATCCAGCCGGCTCCGGCGCGAGCACGGCACTCCCCGAGGTCGGCGACCGGTTCCCGGTCGGACCGCAGGACGGTTCCGCGATGGTCATTCGGCTGCCCGAGTGCCGGTCTTTCTCTCCCAGGTGACCAGCCGCTTGCCGTAGGTGGCATAGCGCGCCAGCGCCCCCCGATCGCTGGCGATCTCGATGACCACGACGAACAGCAGCAGCAGGCCGATGGCCATGTTGATCACGAAGAACTTGTTGCCGCCCAGGCTCATGCCCGAGATGACGAACCGCAGCGTCAGCACGCCCACGGCGATGCCGAAGGCGGTGCCGCGCCCCCCGTACAGCGACACGCCCCCGATCAGCGCCGCGGCCACGGCCTGCAGCAGCAGGTTCTGGAAGTACGGAGGCCCCACGGACCCCACGCTCAGCGACGCCAGCACCCCCAGGATGGCGGAAATGACGCCGCTGGCGGTGAAGACCGTGATGATGGGGCGCCACATGGGAATGCCCGCGGCGACGGCCTCGTTGCGCCCGCCGCCGATGGCCCGGATCTCGGCCCCCCAGCGGGTGCGCTGCAACCCGAACCCGGCCAGGCCGAAAAGGCCGATGGCGATGAAACTGCCGGGCGAGAAGATGAACAGGCGGTGCTGGATATCGCTGGCCAGGTCCAGGTTGCGCAGCACGAGAGTGGTGGGCGAGAACAGCTCGGCGATTCCCAACAGGGCCGTCGACGTGCCGAGCGTGATGACCACCGAATGCAGGCCAATCCGCCACACCAGCAGGCCCTGCACCAGACCGATGATGAGACCGCAGAGGATGCCCATCAGCAGCCCGGTGATGATCGTGTCGGTGTGCAGCAGTGCCACCACGCCCGCCACCGCCGCGGTGGACGGCACGGCGAGATCCAACTCCCCGGCGATCATCGTCAATCCGAAGGCGAGGGCGCCGAGCCCCAGGAAGATCAGGCCCTCGACGATCGTGTAGAGGTTGTTGATGGTGGAGAACCCGGACTCGGCGATGCTGAAGCCGATGTAGGCCACCACCCCGATGGCGACCGCCCGCAGGATCTCGGGATGGCGCCGCGCCTGGGTCACGGCTGCCGCGCCGGCCGACCGCAGCTTCGGGTTCATCGCTTCGCTCCCCCACGCGCCAGCCAGAACAGGCTGACCCCGGCCACGACCGCGAGCCCCTCCACGAGAGTGCGTATCGCCGGGCTGTAACCCCGCAGCACCAGCAGGCTGTTGATGGCCACGATGAACATCGCCCCGAAGGCGGTGCGGATCATCGAGCCCTCACCGCCCTGGATGGCCGTGCCCCCGATCAGCACCGCGGCGATCACTTCGAGCGTGCTGGCCTCGAGGTTCGTGATGAGTCCCCGGTTGGACTGCGCCGCCACGAAGATGCCGGCGATGCCGGCGGTGATGCTGGCGAGGGTGAAGGTCCAGACCTCGATGCGAGCAATGGGCAGGCCGGCCGCCTTGGCAGCGTCGCGGTTGGCCCCGGCAAGCGTGACCGCCCGCCCGAAGCGGGTACGCACCAGCACGAACTGGGCGATGACCATGAGGGCGATGAACGTCCAAGTCTGGATCGGAACCCCGAATCCGGTGCTGCGCCCGATCACGTGCGCCTCGGTGGTGTCGATGATGATGGCCCGTGAGTCGGTGAGGATGGCGGGCACGCCGATGATGGCGGCCGCCGCGGCGATGGTGATGACGACGGGGTTGGCGCCGGCCGCCACGAAAGCCCCCTGGATGGCACCGACGGCCGCGGCGATCAGCAGGGTCACGATCAGCGCGGCCGGCCAGCCCCAGCCCCAGGTGATCATGGCGGCGAAGGCAATCGAGCAGAGCGCCCCCGTCTGCGCCGAGGACAGCGAGAAGAAGCTGCCCGACATGGTGATGAACGTCATCCCCAGGCCCATGATCCCCGTGAGGGCGGCGATGCGGATGATGCTCAGCATGTTGGTCTGGGACAGGAAGCCCGGTGTGGTAACGCCACCGATGACGATCACCGCCACGACCGCAAGGAATGAGATCGTCGGGATCAGGTAGCGGGCCCGGTAGTCCGCCCAGGACTCCGGCCGCATCTGGGCGAGCCGCTGCGCCCGCAGCTCACGCCACTGCTGGACCTCTCGGCGCGACAACTCCTCAGCCGACCCCCGCGACTCGGGCGGGCCGGCGGGTTGCTGCTCGATGGTCATCGCCGGGCGGCCTCCACCTCGTCCGGGTGCGTGATGTCGCGGATCAGCGCGGCCTGCGTGGCCTCGGCCCCGTCGTAGCGGGCGATCTGCCGGCCCCGGAAGAAGGTCACGATGGAGTCGGCCAGGCCCAGCACCTCATGCATCTCCGAGGTGGCGAACACGACGGCGAGGCCGTCGTTGGCCAGATCGCGCAGCGTCTGGTAGATCTCGGCCCGGGCGCCCACGTCCACGCCTCGCGTGGGCTCGTCGATGAGCAGCACCTTGGGCTGGACCCCCAGCCACTTGCCCACCGTGACCTTCTGCTGGTTGCCACCGCTCAGCGTGCTGACCCGGTGGCGCAACCGGGCGGTGTCGAAGCTCACCATCCCTGCCAGGGAGGAGGCCAGCCGGTGCTCCAGCCGCCGGCTGAGCAGGTTCTTGGGCGTGATCCGCTCCAGGCCCGGGGCGGTGAAGTTCTCCAACACCTGCCGGTTGGCGAAGAAGCCGTCGAACTTGCGGTCGCCTGAGCAGTAGGCGACACCGTTTGCCAGCGCCCCTGCGGGTGAGTTGATCTGGGTCTCGGCGCCCTCCATCAGCACGTGCCCCGCCTGGTGGGACTGCGTGCCGGAGACTCCCCGCAGCAACTCGCCGGCGCCGCTGCCGAGCTGCCCGGCCAGGCCCACGATCTCGCCGCGGCGGACCGTCAGCGAGGCCGGAACCCCCAGGCCCTCGGTAACGAAGTCCGAGACCTCCAGAACCACGTCGCCGATCGAGGTGGCCCGTGGCGGGAACATCTGGCTGAGGCGCCGGCCCAGCATGCGGGTAATCAACTCGTCGCCGTCGAGATCCGCCACCTCCGCCGGCGGCTGGCTGCGACCGTCGCGGAACACCGTGACCCGATCTGCCAGCTCGAACACTTCGCCGAGACGATGCGTGATGTAGACGACGGCGCGTCCGGCGGCGGCGAGCCGGCGCACCACCTCGTGGACCCGCGCGATGTCATCGTCGGGGAGGGCCGCGGTGGGCTCGTCCAGCAGGATCATGCCGGCGTCCCGGGCCACGACGCGGGCGATCTCCACCATCTGACGCTCGGCGAGCGGCAGGTCGCCGGCCACAGTGAGCGGATCGATGTCGAGGCCGACGTGGTCGAGATGCTCGCCCGCCTCCCGCAGCAACCACTTGCGGGTCATCACCGCGCGCGCCTCGGGCTGGCCCAGGAAGACGTTCTCCGCCACGCTCAGCGTGGGCACGATGCTCAGTTCCTGCTGGACCACGGCGATTCCCGCCCGCTCGGCGCGAGCGGTGCTGCCGAGCGCCACCTCCTCGCCGTCGATGCGGATGGAACCCCGGTCGCGGCGGTACATGCCGCAGAGGATCTTGACGAAGGTGCTCTTGCCGGCGCCGTTCTCGCCGACGAGCCCCATCACCTCGCCGCGGCTCAACTCGAAGTCGGCGGTCTCCAGCGCCACGACCTCGCCGAACGACTTGGCGACGTCGGTGGCAACGAGATACTCCATGGTTGAGCGCACCACGGCACCGGCCCCCTCACCGCCGGGGCGCTATCGCACACCCGGCGGTGAGGCGACTGTGTGCCAGTTCAGTTCAGGTCAGGACAGACGGATTGCCGGACCGAGCTCAGTACGAGCACCAGTCGACCATGGACTTGCCCCACAGCCTGTAACCGTCGACCTCATCACCCTTGACCGGCGGGTTCGGGATGAAGTTGTACTTGGAGATGGTGTCGGGCCAGTCGGGGTAGCCGTCCGGCGTGGGGGGAGCTTCGTACTCGCCTGCGGCAACCTCGCGGTTGTCCAGGTAGTTGATGATCATCTGCATCGAGAACTCACCCTCGAGTTCCGCACCCTGGAGGCCGGTGCCGAACTGGCGCCCGGACGTCAGATCGGACACGTCGTCGCGGCAGTTGCCGCCGATCACCAGCACGTCGCCACCGGGCGTGAAGCCACCCTCGATGAGAGCCTGGATCACACCGGCGGCCGATGCGTCGTTCTGCGCGTAGACAATGTCGACGCCGGTCTCCTGCAAACGCGACATGATCGAGGATGCGGCGTCGAATCCCGTCTGGGCGTCGACGGCGTCCTCTGCCTCGCCCACGATCTCGTAGACACCGGAATCGATGTCGTCGCCGATCACTGAGCGCATCCCGGCGAGGCGGTCGATGGAGGCCGCGAACTCGGGATGGAACTTGATGATGGCCAGCTTGGTGGGCTCCGAGGCTGAGATCTTGCCGTCGGCGATCATCTGGTCGCGTGCCTGGGCAATCAACTCGCCGGACGTGCGACCGTTGATAACGTCGTTCACGCCGGCGTAGGCCACGGTGTAGTCCTCGGTCCCGGCCGGCGGAAGCTGGTTGACCTGGAACACGGGGATCCCCGTCTCGGACAGCTTCTTCAGCGTAGCTGCACCGGCCGAGGCGTCCGCAGGCATCCAGGCGAAGGCCGCGGGCTCGGCGCCGCCGCCGATCTGCTGGTTCACCTGGCTGTTCTGCTCGTTCTGGTCGGCGTTGTTCTCGAAGAACGTGACCGTGTAGCCGTTGTCGGTTGCGGTCTTCACCATGCCGCGCTGCCAGGCGGCCTGGTAGGTGTCCGACGAGGTCCGGGAGAACACGATGATCTCCTGCGAGTCGGCCCCCGGCGGATCGTCGTCGCCACATCCTGCTGCCACCAGGGCCACTGCCAGGGCCGCGGCCAGGAGCACGAGCCCCCGTCCACGTCTCCGGCTCGTTCGTTGTGCGCGTTGCATGGGATCCCCCCAGTCTTGATGGTTCATAGGCCGCACCGCCAACGGAGCGGCGCCGGCACCCGCGAGGGGCACGTTACTCCGCTCACGGGAGCCGTGCCGCAAGAACGACCCCCAGAAGAGAGTCGCTCAGGGAGGGTCGAGGACCGCGATCAGATCGACCAGGACACCGGTCACACGCTGGCGCGCCACGCGTAGCGCGCCGACAAGGTCGTCACCGGGTGGCTCGCCCGCCCACTCGGCGACCGCGGCCAGGTAGGCGGCACGAAGGTCGGCGTTGACGTTGAACTTAGCGACGCCGAGCCGGCAGGCGACGGCGAGGGTGTCGCCGTCGATTCCCGAGACACCGTGCAGCACGAGGGGCACGCGCACCGCCTCACCCAGTTCACCGAGCAGGTCAAGGTGGATCCGCACCGGTGTGGCGGTCCTGCCATGGACGTTGCCGACGCTGACGGCCAAGGCATCCACGCCGGTCTCGTCCACGAAGCGCGCGGCCTCGCTCGGACGTGTCAGTCCACCGGAGCCGGCGGCGGCGATCGAGCGGTCCTCGTCGCCGTCGATGCGGCCCAGCTCGGCCTCCACCCAGGCCGCGTAGGGCCGGGCGAGGTCGACGGCGGCGGTGCTCAGCGCCACGTTGTCTGCGAAGTCCAGCCGGGAACCGTCCACCATGACCGACGTGTAGCCGGCGTCGAGGCAGCGCCGGATCTCCTCCAGCGACCCGGAATGGTCGAGATGCAGGCCGACCGGCGTGGGCGACCGCTCGATGATCATCCGCGCCGCGGCAATGAGTCCCCCGGCGTCGACGTGGTTGAAGGCCGAGGATCCGATCTGGGCGATGATCGGGCGGCCCGTGCGCCGGCCGGCGGTGACGATGGCCTCGACTCCCACCGTGTCGTAGGCCACGGCCCCGAGGATTCCCCGGCCCTCGCGCCGGGCGCCGGCGAGTTCGTCGAGACCGACGCCGCGACTCATGACCGGCCCACCAGGTCGCCCACGATGTCCGCCAGCACGTCGGGCGATCCCACATTGCCGGGGAAGATGAGGAACGGCCAGGGCCGTCCGCCGGAGCGGATCTCCAGGACGGGCACGAGCCCCGGCCGCGCCTGCCCGACAACGGTCGTCACCCCCACGTCGAAGGCCCGCGCCAGCAGGTCGTGCGAGGTGATGCCGCCCTTGGCGACCACCCATCCCGGCGGGCGCAACTCGCTGATCCGCCGTACGGCGGCCACGAGGGCGTCGGAGATCGCGCGGCTCACCTGCAGTGACGAGAGATCGGCACGGCCCGCGGGCGCCGCTGACGTCTGCAGCACGACGTCCCGGTTCGCCAACTCGTCGGCCACCTCGGCCGTGACGGACTCGATGTGGGCCGCGGCTTCCCCGCCGAGGACCCGCGAGGCGCTCAGTTCCACCTCCGCCAGGCCGTGGGCCTCGCAGGCCCGGGCAACCTGCGTGCGGGTCAGCGAGGTGAGCGATCCGACCGCCACGAGTCCCCGATCACCCCCGGCGGCTCCCATCCCCTGCAGATCGGCCAGTGCCGGCGGGCCGAGGCGGGCACGCGCACGGACGAACGACGGCCCCGTCCGGCAGATGAAGCGGCGGCCTTCGGCTTCGAGTTCTTCGAGGACGTCGACCAGTACGGCAAGCTGCGCGTAGCCGGTGGCGTTCACCACGACGGGACGCGCCGCGGACGCCTGCTCCAGGACTGCCCGCACGGCTGCCACGTCGG
>JAGWAL010000025.1:14693-17629 GCA_021296415.1 Acidimicrobiia bacterium
GCGGGTGCTCGCCCACCGGAGCGGGCGTCGGCCCACGCCGCAAGGGTCAACTCGCTGTGACCGAAGGTCTCATCGCGGGCGAATTCGGTCTCGCGGGCCGGGATCAACTCCCCGCCCGACAGCACCCAGTGGATGCCGCCGGCCGTGTAGCGCCCGGCCTCGAAGAAGCACGGACAGATCAGCACGCCATCGGGCGCAATCCCGGCGCCCTCCGCCAGCGCGTTCACCTCGGCCGGGTAGTGGCCCCGCAGCGTGGAGTCGCTGCGGCTGATCAACCGCAGCGAGAGTCCCAGCCGATCCGCCACCGCGGCGAGCGACCGGCCGACCTCCCGGTTCACCCGCGACGCCTCGGCGCCGTCCAGGGAACGGCTGTTGGTCAGCACGAACGTCACCGGGGCGGCCCGCCGCGCCGCCGCTGTGAGGGTGTCGGGATCCCATCGAGTGAGGAGCGGAATCCCCGAGACGCTCTGGCATCCGGTGGGATCGTCGTCCACGGCCACCAGCCAGGCGGCCGCCCCGGGGTCAGCTATGGGAGTCCCTGCGCTGCGTCGCCGGCACGTCGCCGAGCCGCCCTACCCGAACTGCTGCGGGCGCCTAACTCGATCCCTCGAGGTCGGCGGTCAGCGGCTGGTCCCGGTAGTTGAGTTCGAGACGGATGCCGTTGGGATCGTGCACGAAGATCTGCCGCAGCGGGATCATCGGCCGGCTGTCGGCCTCGTCGAACGGCAGACCTCGCGCCGCCAGGTCGGCCTTCATGGTGTCGTAGTCGCCCGGCTCGTTGGCGGTCTCGAAAGCAACGTGGTTGATGGGACCCGTGGGTCCTGCCATATCGTCGCTCACCTCATTGATATGGATACAGGCGTGGCCTCCTGCGTACATCCATGCCCCCGGAACGGGTATCGACGACGGCCGGTAGCCCCGAGAGAGCCCGAGAACCTCCGCATAGAACTCCACGGTCTCCTCCAGGCGGGCCGTCTCGATGTTGTAGTGGTCGAGTGAATTGATGGTCATATCGCTCCTCGCCTGCCGGTTTCCGAACCCTAAACCCGCGCTCGCGGGTGGTCAATCGAGCGCCGACCCTGCCGCGGCCCCGATCGATCAAGGGACCCGCGCTCCAAGTCCCCATCCGCCCAGGCGCCGAACGCCTCCAGGTAACCTCTGGCCCGCTCGGTCAGCGGGTAGCGAGCAACGAGCGCGTCGAAGGCAGCCGAGTGACCGGCCTCGCGGAGGTGCGCCAACTCGTGGACGATGACGTAGTCGAGCACCCACGGAGGCACGTCGGTGAGCCGGTGCGAGATCAGTATCTCCCCCGTCGCCATGTTGCACGATCCCCAGCGACGGCGCTGCCGCGTGGACCAGCGGACGGACCGGGCCTCCGGCAGGTCGTGGCGCACCGCCAGCTCCCGTGCTCGTGTGCCGAGGTCCACTTCCCAGCAGCGCCGTCGCTCGTCGAATCGCCGCCGGAACCTCTCGACCGCCTCGGCCTCATCCGCGTCGGACATCCAGGCCGGGATGCGGATCTCGAGGGTGCCGCCGGCGAGGCGCGCGCCGATGGTCTTGTGCCGGTTGGCGCTGCGGATGACCTCGACGCGCAGCGGCTGCAGGGCCGGGGGCGGCTCAGGCTCATCGGAGGCCTCGGCGCCGGGCAGCGGGGCACAGCCGCCATCGAATAGGCCGACGGCCGTGGGCGGCGTGCCGTTGCTCCGGTTCTCGATTGACTGCGGGGTGGTTCTCATTCGTTTCTCCGTTTGGGCGGGACGGGCGCGCCGCGCCGGCGCGCTCCGGCGGTTCGGTGCTGGATCGGAGTCCGCCGCAGCATCCGCGGGCACCCGCGGATCACGACGGAATCAAGCCCCCGGGGGGCGAGAGGCCCGGGTGGGGTGGACAGGGCATCCCGTTCCGAGAGGGGCAAGATGTCCGGGTCGAGGTGGGCTGGGCATCAGGATCCGGACGACACGGCGAAGACCAAGAGGACGGCCGCACCTGCAGGACCAAAGCCGCCCGACCGCAGGATAACCACCCGCTGTGACAGCCCCGTAAGTTCGGCAGCGGCGGGAGGCCCCCTAGCCGCCCTCGGTGCTCTCGTAGACGGCGATGAGGGCGGCGTTGACGATGTCGCCGGTGGAGATCCCGGCGATGGCGTGCAGGTCGGCGATGGTGCCGGACTCCCCGAAGCGGTCCACCCCCAGCGGGATGTGTCGCGAGCCCACCGCCGCGCCGAGCCAGGCCAGGGCGTGGCTGGAGGCGTCGTGCACGCTGACCACGGGACGGTGGCGCTCCTCGGGCGGGATCAGCTGGTGCATCCGGCTGGGGCGGCGCACCACCGTGGCCGCCGCGGCGGCGGCCCGGTAGGTGCCCTGCCAGCTGCGGTAGGTCAGGTCGGGGCTGGTGAGGTGCACCACGGCGGCGTCGACCCCTTCTTCGCCCAGCGCCTCGGCGGCGGCGAGGGCCTCGGGGGCCATCACCCCGGTGGTGACGAGGGTGACCCCGGGCCGGTCGGTCAGCGGCGCGGGCCGCAGCTGGTATCCCCCCGAGAGCACCTGCCGGCGCAGCTCGTCGGTGCCCAGGCGCTCGGCGGCGGCGGCGAACGGCGCCTGGTCCAGCGGCCGGGTGCTGAGGCGGAAGTAGGCGCTCTCGCCGTCGGGGCGGCTGAGGCCGTCCAGGGCGGCGCACAGCAGCCAGTCCACCTCGGTGGCGTAGGCGGGCTCGAAGTAGGTGAGCGCCGGCAGTTCGGCCCCCACCCCGGCGGTGACCGTGGACTGGTGGGCGCCGCCCTCGGGGGCGAGGGTGATCCCCGACGGCGTGCCGGCCACCACGAAGCGGGCGTCGTTGTAGAGGGAGTAGATGAAGGCGTCGAGGCCCCGGAGCACGAACGGGTCGTACACGGTGCCCACCGGCAGCAGGTGCTGGCCGTGGTGGTCGTGCGACAGGCCCAG